>RFKJ01000063.1 GCA_003694325.1 Deltaproteobacteria bacterium | reverse complement strand
CAGAGCTTCTTGACGCGCGGGGGCAGCACCCACCAGGTCGGCCAGACCACCGCGAAGAAGACCCCGAAGACCAGCGTGTTGAACAGCACGGGCGGATGCTACGCCGGGGGGAAGTCGGGGGCGGGCCCGGCCGGGAGGGCGGCCGGTGGGCTGCACCCGGGACGGCGGCGTCATATGCGGGGCCGATGAGCCTTCGCCCTTCGCCGACCCCTCGCTTCTTCCTGTGCGCCCTGACCGTGGTGGCGGGGCTTTCGGCGTGTGCGCCCGACGACGCCGGCCCCATCGTGCCGGTGGCCGGGCACTGGACGGTGACCGGCGAGACGGTGGTGGAGGACACCTGCGACCTGGTCTCCACCTTCGGAGAGACCGGGATGCCCGCCGGGCTGGTGGTCGACGAGGTACGGCCCGACGGGTTCACCGTGATTCCCGACGACGACACCGAGCGGCTGGCGTGTGCCCTGGACGAGAGCGGGGCCTTCTCCTGCGACTCCTACCAGGAGTCGGACTCGGGCAGCCAGTCGGGCGGCAGCTACACGCTCACCTACACCTGGGGCACCGCCGGCACCCTGCAAGGCGATGCGGCCATGGTGCTCGACGCCACCATGGACCTGTCCTGTGACGGCAACATGTGCGGCCAGATCGCCGACAGCTCCGACCTCGACTTCCCCTGCCACCTCGCCGCGTCCCGCGAGCTGGTGGCCGACTGACCGCCGGGTGGTCGTCCCGGTGGCCCCGGATCAGGCGCTGAGCAGGGCGATGCGGGCCCGGTTCAGCTCCTCGATCTGGTGATCGGTCAGGTGCCGGGCCCGCATCGCGGCGGTCCTGGTGCGGGTGATCTCGCCGAGCTGGTCGTTGGCCGACCGGAGCTGGTGGGCGAGGGCATGGATGAAGCACTGGCGCAGCGCCCGGGCTTCGGGCTCATCGGAGGTGAACACGGCCCTGGCCAGGTCCCGCGGCAGCCGGTACAGCCACGACCCCTCCTCGGCCACGCAGGTGGCGGTGCGCATGTGGTCGTCGATGATGGCGAGGTGGCCGAACAGCGCGCCGGGACCGAGCTGACCGACCTGCTCGTGCCGCTGGCTGCGGGTGGCCCGGTAGACGCCCACCGCCCCGGTGGCGACGAGCCAGGCATCGCCCTTCATGCTGCCCTCCTCCAGGATCCGCTCTCCCCGGGAGAAGGCCACCGGCTCCAGGTGGGCGGCGAGCCGGGCCAGCAGGTCGGCGTCGATGTGCTGGAAGTGGGGGGACATCTGCAGGACGCGCAGCGGCTTGGGCGCCCTGCCCGACGGTCCCCCGCCCGACAGGCTGGCGGCCAAGCGGGCCCACAGCCCCTCGGGCTGCTCGTCCGGCTCGAGGGGCGTCCCCTCGCTCAGCAGGCCGATCCGCCGGTCGGTCTCGCGGATCCGCTCGGCGAGCGCGTGCAGCACCTGGTCCTCGATGCGGGCGGCGACCGGGTGCCCCGACGCGCGCAGGCTTTCCAGCGCGTCGCGCTCGAGGACCAGCACCGCCGAGGGCTCGACGGTCCGGACACTGGCCGTGCGGCGCTCGGCGAGGCCGTAGATCCCCAGATCCCCGACGGACTCCCCCTTGCGGAGCTGCCGCAGGACGGTGATCTCGGGTGGGGTGCCGGTGAAGACCTCGAGGATGCCCTCGAGGATGAAGACCATGGCGTCGTCCTCCTCGCCCTCGACCATGATGACCTCGTTGGCTGGAAGGTCGATGGGCTGGCACACGTCGAGGAAGGAAAGGATCTGCTCGGAGCTGAGGCCGCGCAGCGCGCGGATGAAGCCCAGCTCCCTGGGGTCGAAGCTCATGTCGCACACTCCCGTCGGGACGTCCCGGGTGGGCGCGTTCCCAGCTTAGCGCCCAGGGCCCGCGCCCGGCACCATCGACGGCGGTCGGCCGACCCGGGGGGACGCGTTAGCCGGCGGCCGTGCTGCGCCTGGAATCCCTCACCCTGACCGTCGGGACCGTCGACCTGCTGGTCGATGTCGACTGGCACCTGCGCCCGGGGAGGCGGGTCGGACTGGTGGGGCGCAACGGGGTGGGCAAGACCAGCCTGCTGCGGGTCATCGCCGGCGAGCTGGCGCCGTCGGCGGGGCGGGTGCACCTCCGCGGAGGGGTGCGGCCCGGCACCCTGCCGCAACAGGCCGTCAGCGGGTCGTCGGCGACGGTCTGGGAGGAGGCGAGCAGCCGGATGGACTGGCTGCACACCCTCGAGGCCCGGCTGCGATGCGCCCAGGCCGACGTCGACGCCGGCGTCCCCGGGGCCATCGAGCGGCTGGGGCAGGTGACCGAGCAGATGCGGCTGCGGGGGGCCTACGCCGCCGAGGAGCGCATCGGCGAGGTGCTCCACGGGCTGGGCTTCCGCCCGGAGGACTGGCACCGGCCCTGCAACGAGCTGTCCGGCGGGTGGCAGATGCGGGTGGCCCTGGCGCGACTGCTGCTGTCGGAGCCGGAGCTGCTGCTCCTCGACGAGCCGACCAACCACCTCGACATCGCGGCGCGGACCTGGCTGGCCGGGTTCCTGGCCGACAGCGGCGCCACCATGATCGTCGTCAGCCACGACCGCTTCCTGCTCGACACCGTCTGCACCGACATCCTCGAGCTGCGCCATCGCCGGGCGACCGCCTGGCCGGGCAACCTGAGCACCTGGCTGGTCGAGCGCCAGCGGCGGCAGCAGGCCCAGGAGGCGGCCCACGCCCGGCAGCAGGCCGAGATCGACCGGCTCCAGCGGTTCGTCGATCGCTTCGGGGCCAAGGCCACCAAGGCCGCCCAGGCCCGCAGCCGCCAGAAGGTGCTGGATCGGATCGAGCGGATCGAGGCCCCGGAGACGGAGGGGCGGCCGACCCTGCGCCTGCCCGACGCGCCGGCCGGCGCCCTGCAGCCGGTGCGGCTCGTCGACGCCGACCTCGGCTTCGGCGACGGACCGCCGGTGCTGCGGGGCGTGTCCCTCGACCTCGAGCGGGGCCAGCGCCTGGCGGTGCTGGGGCCCAACGGCTGCGGCAAGTCCACGCTGCTCGCCGGGCTGGCCGGCACCCTGCGGCCGCGGCGCGGAAGGCGGATCCAGGGCCGCGACGTGCGCCTGGGGCGCTACGCCCAGGACCTCGCCCAGGAGCTGCCGCCGGACCTGTCGGCGGTGGACGCCGTCCAGCAGCTCGCCCCGCTGGCCCCGGTGCAGCGGGTGCGCCAGGCCCTGGGGGCCCTGGGGTTGCAGGGAGACGCCCAGCTCCGGCCGGTCGGCCGGCTTTCCGGCGGCGAGAAGGCCCGGGTCGTGCTGGCCGGGTTTGCCTGTCGTCCGGCCAACCTCCTCCTCCTCGACGAGCCCACCAACCACCTCGACGCCGTCACCGCCGACGAGCTGGCCCGGGCCCTGGAATCCTTCGAGGGCACCCTGGTGCTGGTCACCCATGACCGGTGGCTGGTCGAACGCCTGGCCACCCACGTCGCCCACATCGTCGACGGTCGCCTGGAGGTCCACCCCGGGGTGCGCCCCGACGACTTCCTGCCGCCGGCGCGCCGCGCGGGCAGCGACGGACGCGCGGGGAGCGCCAGCGTCGCCGACGGGCCGAGCCGGGCCCGGGAGAGCTGGGAGGAGCGCAAGGCGCGGCAGCGGTCCGAACAGCGGGCGGCACGACGCCTGGAGCGGCTCCACGAGGAGCTGGAGGCCGCCGAGGCCCGGGTCGAGGAGATCGACGCCGCCATGGTCGAGGTCGCTACCGATCCCGATGCCCTGCAGGTCCTGGT
>RFKJ01000757.1 GCA_003694325.1 Deltaproteobacteria bacterium | reverse complement strand
GGCGGACCTTGAGGTGTCGGAAGTCGGACGGGTCGAGCGGGGCGGATTCGCCGTCTGTCATCGCTGCCTCCAGCGCGGATCGTGGCCCGGACCACCCTATCGTCCCGGGTTGCCCCGCGTTGCGTCCCCGCGACGAATGGGGCAAGACTCCTCGTGGTTCGCCCGTCCCCGTTCCTGTTGCTGTCCCTGGTCGGCTGTCGTGGGCTGACCGGAACCTGGGAGGGCACCCTGCTGTGCCTCGATCGCGCCGCCACCATCACCGGCGATGCCACCCTGGTGCTGGCCCCGGACGGAGGGGGGGAGTGGGTGGGCGAGATGCAGGCCGTCGGGGACTACCAGACCGCGACCGTGGGGGGGGACATGGTGGTCGGCTGGTCGGTCCAGGTCGAGAGGACCCGCCCCGCGGGCCGCCAGGCGCTCGACGGCATCGTCGACGACTGCGTCGTGTACCTCGACGGCCTGCTCTACACCGAGGACTGCTTCGATGACCAGCTCACCTGGACCTGGGATGGGGCCGACACCCTGACCATGCAGGGTCCGATCTGCGAGCTGACCGCCACCCGCTGATCCGGCGGCGCCCCCAACGCCGTCCCCCGCGTCGCGCCCTCCCCCACCGCAAAGCCCTGCTCCCGCAACCCGAGGAACCCGCCATGCCGCGCCGCCAGGACATGATCCAGCAGCTCGATGCGAGCCGCCAGACGCCCTACGACCTGCTGATCATCGGGGGGGGCATCACCGGCAGCGGCGCGGCCCGCGACGCTGCCCGCCGGGGCCTCCGGGTGGCTCTGGTCGAGATGAACGACCTGGCCTTCGGCACCAGCAGCCGGTCGAGCAAGCTGGTCCACGGGGGCCTCCGGTACCTCGAGCAGGGGGAGTTCTCGCTGGTGTTCGAGGCGGTGACCGAGCGGCGGATCCTCATGGAGATCGCCCCCCATCTCGTCAACCCCCTCAGCTTCGTGTTCCCGGTGTTCAAGCACAGCCGCCGCGGCGTGTTCACGGTCAACGTCGGCATGTGGCTCTACGACGGCCTGTCGCTGTTCCGCTCGCCGAAGATCCACCGCAACCTGTCGCGCAAGCAGGTCATCCAGGAACTGCCGATGCTCAAGCAGGAGGGGCTGCGGGGCGCGCCGCTGTTCTACGACTGCGCCACCGACGACGCCCGCCTGACCCTGGAGAGCGCGCTGGACGCGACTCGGCACGGGGCCACCGTGGCCACCTGGTGCAAGGTCCTCGGCTTCGTGCGCGATGGGGACGGTCGGATCATCGGCGCGCGGGTCCACGACGAGCAGGCGCGTCGCGAGCTGGAGGTCCGGGCCCACGCGGTGATCAACGCCACCGGGCCGTGGTCCGACCGGACCCGTTCCCTGGCCGGCAGTGGCGCTGCGCCTCGCCTGCGGCCGACCAAGGGGGTCCACGTCGTCGTCGACTACGAGCGCCTGCCGGTCCAGCACGCCGTCGTCTGCTTCCACCCCCGCGACGGGCGGGTCCTGTTCGCCATCCCCTGGGGCGACCGTACCTACATCGGCACCACCGACACCGACTACACCGACGACCCCGGCGAGGTCTGCGCCGATCGCGCCGACGTCCGCTACCTCATCGAGGCCAGCAACGACTACTTTCCAGCGGCGGCCCTGACCGAGGACGACATCATCGCCACCTGGGCCGGGGTGCGGCCACTCATCTCGGAGGAGGGGGCCGCCGGCGAGTCGAGCGTGTCGCGGGAGCACGACATCCGGGTGGATCCCGACGGCCTCATCACCATCGCCGGGGGAAAGCTCACCACCTACCGGAAGATGGCCGAGGAGGTGGTGGACAAGGCGCTGGGCATGTTGATGGTCACCGGTCACGGCCGGACCGACCTCCGCGAGGCCCGGACCGCTACCGAGCCCCTGCCCGGCGCGGTGGGCTGGCCGGAGGACGACGACCACGAGGCGGTGGCCCGCCAGGTGCTCGACGCGGCGGACCGGCGCATCGGCCCCGACACCGCCCGGCTCCTCGCCGACACCTACGGGATGCGGGGGCTGGACGTCGCCGCCCGGGTCGCCGCCGACCCGTTGCTGGGAGCGCGGTTGGTCCCCGACCGGCCGGAGATCTTGGCCCAGGTGGACTTCGCGGTGACCGAAGAGCTGGCGGAGACGGTCCGCGACGTGCTCATCCGGCGCACCCAGCTGTTCTTCCGCGACCACGACCAGGGCCTGGGGGCGAGCGATGCCGTCGCCGAGCGCATGGCCGAGCTGCTGGGCTGGTCGGAGGATCGGATGACCCGGGAGGTCCTCGCCTACCAGGCCGAGGTCGCGCGGAGCCGCCGGTGGAGGGACGCGCCGGCGCTCCCCGAGGGGGATGCGTGAGGAGGCTGTCGAGCCTCGCCCGGATCCGGCGGGCGATCCGCCCCCACGACGTGGAGGAGACGGCGTCCTGCGCCCGGGCGCTCACCGCGCTCCACGGCCGCATGCCGGAGGTGGAGCTGATCCCGGGGGGCGCCAGCCGCCTGCCTCGCGCGGTGCTGACCGCCCGGGTGCTCCAGGAGCTGGAGCCCTGTCCCTGGCCCTGGGCCATGAGCCGGCAGCTCGATCCCGACGATCCGGCCTGCCTGCCGCCCCTGGGCCTGCACCCCGTGTTGATGGCCCGGGATCGGACGGTCCTCGGCCTGCCGGGCCACGATCGGCGGGCCTGGGTGGACCCGGCGGGCTGGTGCGGGGTGGGAGAGGGACCGGCGGTGACCGTGTGGTTCGGGGATTCCCACCATGCCTGGCACGTGGCCGGGCCGGGGCGCCGAGGGGCAGAGTCCCGGGGGGACGAGCGGGGCGATCGCCAGGAGCGAGGGCGGAACACGGTGTCGGTCTCCACCCACGCCGAGCGCGGGGGGCTGCGGCTGGAGATGACCCACTTCCCGGTGGTGCTGGACGGGCGGGTCGCCCTGGCGCTGCACGCGAGGGTCTCGGCGGGCGACGAGGCGGGGGACGAACCACCCCCGCGACCGGCCTGGCTGGCCTTTGCCATCCGGCCCGCCGGGTTGGAGGGCGTCGCCCCGATCTTCCACCTGGAGCGGACCGTCGACGGGCTGTGGCTGGCCGATGGACAGCCGGTGATGGCGACGACCGAGCGCGGCGACGAGCTGATGGTGGCGGCGCACGGCGAGGTCGACCCCTGGCAGCGACTCGCCGGCCAGGCCCCGGCCGGATCGCTGCGCCGACCGGGCCCCATCGACTGCCGGTGTGCCGTCGGCCTGGCCCGCGGCGTCGAGCTGCACCGGGGCGAGGTCCGTCCCGGGCAGCCCCTCGCCCGGCTGGTCATCGTCGCCCCGCCGCAGGGGATCGCCCCGACGCTGGTCCGCACCACCGGGCGGTCGTTGTGGGTCGGTGCCCAGGCCGACCGGGAGGGGCTGCTCCAGGCGGGGTGCGAGCTGCGGCTCCGCAGTCACCAGGCGGTCCTGGAGGC
>RFKJ01000062.1 GCA_003694325.1 Deltaproteobacteria bacterium | reverse complement strand
CCCCGGAGCCGGGCGGAATCTCGGGTGGGCCCGGCGGTGTTGAAGTCCCCACCGCGCCGCCCTAAGTTGCGGCCCCACGCTCACGCCCGTCGCCACCGGAGCCGCCATGCACGCCCTCGTCCTCGCCCTGGCCCTGTCCCTGTCCGCCCAGGCCGGGTGGCAGAACAAGGTCAAGAAGCTCAGCGACACCGAGTTCGACCACTACTACGCGCTGCGGGCCTACCTGACCGACGACCAGAAGAAGGCCTACCTCAAGCTCAAGACCGAGGAGGAGCGCAACCAGTTCCTCAAGGACCTCGGGCTGTGGGATCGCTTCTACCAGTACGATCCCGAGACCCGCCAGCAGATCCTCGACGGCAAGGTCCAGGTGGGGTGGACCAAGGACATGATCGAGATGGCCTGGGGGGTGCCATTCGACAAGCGACGCCTCGCCGGTCGCGCCGCCCAGCGCAGCGAGCTGTGGATCTACCGGTTCGAGCAGCAGAAGGACGGCAGCGTGCTGGTGTGGGAGCCGGGCAGCAAGACCCAGTACAGCGCCGTCCGGCTGTTCGAGCGCGAGCTGGTGCTCGACGATGATCGGCTGGTGGAGATGCGGGAGAAGGACGCCGCGTTCTGACGGCCCCCCCCGCCCCCGGACGTCCGGCGCGACGCTACATTGCGCCGGTGACGCGGCCCCTCACCCGGATCCAGCTCTCCGTGATCCTCACGGATGCGTGCAACATGCGGTGCGCCTACTGCACCACCGCCAAGCGACCGGTGTGGATCCCGGCGGCGTACATCGACCGGATCCTCGCGCTCCTGGACACCGCCCCGCCCGTGCCGCTCGACGTGAACTTCCACGGCGGGGAGCCGACGCTGGCCTGGCCCATGGTGGTCCGGCTCGCCGAGGGGCTGGCCGTTCTGCGCTCCACCCGGCGGTTGTCGTTGAACATGTGTACCAACGGCACCCACCTCGACCGGTCGCGGGCCGCCTTCCTGGCCGCCCACGGGTTCGATGTCCGGGTGAGCATCGACGGGCGGCGGCGCACCCACACCCGGTTCCGCCAGCCGCGCCCCCAGGAGGGCATCCAGGCCGAAGCCCTGTTCTCCGCCACCCTCGCCGGACTCGACGCGCTCCGGGCCGCCGGCGTGACCGTCGCCGCCAACATGGTGGTCACCCCGGACACGGTACACGACCTGCTGTCCAACGCCGTCTTCCTGGTGCGGCGGGGCCTGGTCCACCTGGTGGTGTCGCCCGTCGTCGGGATGCCCTGGAAGGACCGCGACCTGCTGGCGCTCGATGCCCAGCTCTCCGGGCTGGTCCCCCTGTGGCGCCGGTGGATGTCGCGCCGCGCTCCCCACCAGGTCGAAGACCTCCGCCGCAGCATCCTGTCGGAGATCGACCGGGCGACCTACTGCATCGGGGAGCGCATGAACCAGCCGGATGCCCGGGTGCTGGTCATCGGCCCCGACGGGCGGATCTTCGGCGACGAACCCGATGTTCGCAGCGAGAAGGCCCTGGTCGTCGGCCACCTCGACGACTGCCGCGACCTGACCCGGCTGCCCGCCCCCCCGCGCACCGCCTTCCAGCTCATGTTCGACCGCGAGTTCTACCCGCCCCACGTGCTCCGGGACGTGCGGCGCACCCACCGGCTGCTGCGCCGCCACATGCGCCACCTCCTCCGCGAGCTGTTCGGCGAGACGGCGCCAGGCCCGCCTGCTTCGCCGGCTCCCGCCCCCTGACCGCCGCGCCGACCCGGTGTGGCGGGATCAGCCGGGGACCAGCAGCCGGGGGAGGCTCCGGGGACGGACCAGCAGGCTGTCGTGCATCGCACACTCGTCGGTGCAGTGGCAGCCGCCGGCGCCGATGTACTGCCGCTGGCGCTCCAGCACGCCGCCCTGCCACACCTCGGCCCACGACCGGTCGCGCACCGAGCCGATGGGCGCCAGCAGCTCGCACACGCCGACCCGGCCGTCGGCGTACAGGACGGCATGGGACAGCCCCGCCAGGCAGGGCACCACCTGGCGGCCCTCGGCCAGGGTGCGCACCGCGGTGTCGAACCGCCGGCGGTGGAAGTTGCGCCGGACGCGCGACAGCAGGCGACCATCGTCCTGCACGTAGCGGTCGAGGATGGCGAACAGCGGTCCCGAGATCCGGTCCAGCACGTCGACATCCGGGGCAGCGGCCGCGTCGTCGCCCAACGACGGCACGGTGACGACGTGGCCGTCGGGGGACCAGCCGTGGACGAACTCGGCCAGCGCCAGCAGCTCGTCGACGTTGCAGCGCCGGACCACGGTCCGGAACTCCACCCGCACCTCGGGGATCCCGCGCAGCCCGTCGAAGGCCGCCCACACCCGGTCCCAGCTTCCGGCCCCGTGGAGGGCGTCGTGGGTCGCGTCCAGCCCGTCGATCGCCAGGATGACGGTCAGCTCTCCCCGAACCCGCCGGCGCAGCCGCCGAACCCCGTCGACCACCGGTTCCCCCTCGTTGGCGACCGTGGACACCGTGACCAGGTCCACGTCGAAGGCGGCGGCGATCTCCGGCAGGTCGGGACGAGCCAGCGGCGCGGTCCCGACGAGGTCCAGCCAGGAGAGGCGCCCCAGTTCCTCGCCGAGCTCCCGGTAGCGAGACAGGGGCAGGCCCCCGTCGGCGACGTGCGCCACGAGGTGGTGGAGCCTGCGCCGGAGGGGGATCTCGGCGATCTGCCGCAAGTCCATGGCACGCCGGGGAGAGAAGCGAGGGGAGGGAGGTTCATCGCGCCCGCACGGGTCCTACCCCGCCGGGGCCGCCGCGAAAGGGCGAGCCGGACCGCGCCCCCGCTCACCGCCCCCGGGCGATGGTCCACAGGCAGCCCAGGCCGTAGCGCACCGCGCGCGGGAAGCTGATGCTCTGCACCTCCCCGTCGTAGGTGGCGGTCACCGGGCGCTCGGCGATGGCCGCCCCCGCCGCCAGCAGGGCCACGAGCACCTGGTGGTCGAACAGGTAGTCGTCGCTGAAGCGGTGGAGCGGCAGGGCCCGCAGCACCTCGGCCCGGTAGGCGCGGGCGCCGGTGTGCAGCTCGCTCATGTCGGTGCCGAAGCGCAGGTTGGCCAGCCGGGTGAGCAGGCGGTTCCCGGCTCGGCGCCACAGCGGGACGCTGCGCCCCCCGCCCACCAGGAACCGGCTGCCCAGGGCCGCGTCGTGGTCGTCCAGGGCCTCCGCCAGCGCCAGCGTGGGACCGGTCGGGTACTGGGCGTCGCCATGCAGCAGGATCACCCGCTCGGCGCCCCGAGCGAGGGCCTCGGCGTAGCCGGTCTTCTGGGCTCCGCCGTAGCCGCGGTTGGTCGGGTGCCGGATCAGGCAGATGTCGTCGGGGACGGCGATCGGCGTCGGGCTGGCGTCGTCGACCACGATGACCCCCGGCCGCAGCGAACCGGGGATCTCGGCCAGCAGCCGATCCACCGGGGCCTGCGGGCCGTAGCAGGGCACGACGACGGCGACGGAAGGGGCGGCGAGGGAGGTCACACCGGGGCTCCTGCCCATGCCCTATCGCAAGGCCGCCGCCGCTCCTCGCTCCATGCACCAGTAGACCGACGCCGAGACCACCCCGGTCGGGAGATCCGTCCCCGCCTCGGGGTGGGTCCCTGTCGACGACGGCTCTCCCAGGCGCAGCCCGATGCTGGTCAGCCGGCACCCCGCCAGGAGCGACCACACCGGGTCGACCAAGGCCCGCCCCGGGAGATCCGCCAGGGCCGCCCGGGCCTCGGCGGCGGCCCCCGGGCCGCCCCCCCCGCCCTCGTAGTCGTAGAGCTTGTAGACCTTGCACGGCGGGCGCGCGGCCT
>RFKJ01000756.1 GCA_003694325.1 Deltaproteobacteria bacterium | reverse complement strand
GGGGAGGGAGGGGCCCTCCCCGGCTCGACCGGTCCAGGGCGGGGTATCGCGTCGCGGGCGACCGGAGGCATGACAGGCTGCGACCTCGCTGAGACCGGGCCCGCCCCGACACCCGGATAGCATTCAGCGATGCGCGCCCTGATCACCGGTGGTGCGGGCTACATCGGCTCGCACCTGTTGCTGACCCTCCTCGAAGCAGGCCACGACGTGGTGGTCGTCGATGACTTCAGCAACGGGCATGCCGAGGCCGTCCGCCGGGCACAGGCGCTGGCCGGTCGCCGCTGCGACCTGCACGAGGCCGACATCGCCGACGAGGCCCGGATGCGGAAGGCGCTGGAGGGCGTGGACGTCGTGTTCCACCTCGCCGCCTTCAAGTCGGTCGACGAGTCGGTGGCCCGGCCGGCCCGCTACTTCCGCAACAACCTCGGCGGCCTGGCCGCCCTGATCCACGCCATGGAGGCCCAGGGGGTCCGGCGCATCGTCTACTCCTCCACCGCCGCCGTCTACAGCCCCACCGCGGAGATTCCGCTGGCCGAGGATGCGCCGACCGCCCCGGCCAGCCCCTACGGCTGGACCAAGCTGCAGGGCGAGTCCATGCTCGAGACGATGGCCCGGCACGCCGGCTGGTCGGCCGTCAGCCTGCGCTACTTCAACCCGGTGGGCGCCCACCCCTCCGGGCGGATCGGCGAACACGGCCGCAAGCCCGCCAACCTCTTCCCCCGGGTGCTGATGGCGCTGACCGGAGACCTGCCGGCGGTGACCATCTTCGGCACCGACTACGACACCGACGACGGCACCTGCCTGCGCGACTACATCCACGTCTGCGACCTCGCCCGGGCCCACGTCCTGGCGCTGGCGGCCATCGAGCGCCCCGGGCACGCGGTCTACAACGTGGGCACCGGGCGTCCCTACAGCGTGCGCGAGGTCATCGCCGCCTGCGGGCGCGCCGCCGGCCGGCCGGTGCCGGTGGTCGAGGGTCCCCGGCGGGCCGGGGACATGCCGGTCTGCGTGGCCGATCCGCGGCGTTTCCGCGAGGCCACGGGCTTCGCGGCGGAGCACGATCTCGACGACATGGTGGCCTCGGCCTGGCGGTGGTGGCGGGGCAACCCCGGCGGATACGGCTGATCACAGCCGATGGAACCGGACCATCGAGAGGCAGCACGGGAGTCCCGATGTGCGATCACCCCGCCTGTCGCTCGTCGTCGCCACGCGACGAGGGGCCCGTCGACCGCGCGCCATCCCCAGCCCCGGCCGGGCCCGGGGAAGAAGTCGCCACCGACGCCTTCTTCGACGCCCTCCGGGTGCTCTGCCGGGCCCGGGCGGCGCAGATGTCGCCGGAGCGGCGCGAGCGCTTCCTCGCCGAGCAGCTTGCGCGCATCGAGCAGCTTCGCCTGCGGAGCGCGCGCTGACCCCGCGCAGCGCGCGCTGACCCCGCGGCGTCACGGGCCGGGTGGCGGGGCTCCCCGGCACCTCTCACACCACTTCCCCGTCCCGCAGGGTGCGGAACTTCGCGTCGGTACCCAGGAGGCGATCGAGGATCCCCAGGGTGCCGAACACCTCGGTGACCTTGTGGTGGTGCCAGTCGTGGTGGACCGACCACGGCGCCCAGGGCAGCGCGTAGCCGCAGTGGTGGAACAGCACGGTGAGCATCGCCAGGACCAGGTACAGGTAGAGGCTGGCCAGCGACGGCGTGAGCAGCACCACCCCGGCGGCGAGGGTCAGGAAGTTTCCGACGCAGAATTCGACGGGGTGGGCGTATTCGCTGGCCAGCGCCGTCGTGGTGTGGAACTCGTGGTGGCGCCGGTGGACCCGCCGCATCCACCAGGGGCGGTGCAGGAAGCGGTGGGTCGAGTAGAACACCGCGATCGAGCAGGCACTCAGCCCGGCGAGGTCGAAGAGCAGGCGGGGGAGGGTCGGCAGCGCGGGCGTGGGCGTCCAGCCGCGGAGCTGCAGCAGCGCGGCCATCCCCCACAACAGCGGTGGCAGCAGGATGCACTGGTTCACCAGCAGTACCCGCACCGTCCGCGGCAGCGGCGGCCGGCGCGGCGGGCCCGTCTGGATCCGGTGCCGCGCGATCCACCGCGGCCGGTCGTGGACGTCGACGTAGTGGAAGCCCAGTCCCACGCCCCAGTACAGCAGCAGGTGGATCGTCCACGGGGCCGCGACCAGGAGTGCCCAGGTCGGCGCACCCCCGACCAGCCATTCCCACGCCCCCCGGACCGCGGGAACCCGGGCCAGGCCGATGGCGGCCAGGACGATGCCGGCGGTCAGCAGGCCGTGGGTGAGGCGCGGGCGGGTGTAGCGGAAGGCGATGGCGCAGCCTCGATACCGACGCGAGAACGAGCGGCCATCCTACCGGATGGAGGCGGCGATCAGGGGCCCGCGGCCACCGGCTGCCACAGCGACGGCGGAGTCGCCCGGCCGGTCGCCGGCAGCAGCTCCTCGGTGGCCCGGGACACGGCCCGACGGAGGTCGTCGTCGGGGATCCGGGCGATGGCGGCCCTCCGCCCCTCGATGTCGCCCCCGTGCTCGATCTGGAGCGCCCAGGCGATCCCCAGCGCCTGGTCCTCGGGACAGTCGGGGAGGGGGGCGCGCCAGGCGTCGATCTCGTCCCAGGTCCACGGCCCGTCCGCCCCCTGCCGCAGCAGGCGTCCCCGCACCGCGCCTCGGACGAAGAGGCACCGCAGGGGCGCCGGCACGAGGGCGGAGAGGGCGGCGGCGTCGGCCCCGGTCCGCTCGTCGCCGGCCCGCCAGCCCAGCTCCTCCAGCAGGGCCGGCCGCCAGTCGGCGGGGTACCGCAGCGCCAGGGCGATCGCTGCCTCCAGGTCGTCTCCCCGCGCCCGCTGCAGGGCGGTGCGGACGGCGTTTCGGGGGTCCACGCCGGGGGCGGCGGCGGCATAGGCGCTCGTCGCGGGGACCACGGTCTCCGGCTGGAGGTCGGCATCGAGGGCGAGGCGGCGCAGGGCGGCTTCGTGCATGTACTGGCGCCAGGGGGCGGGCACGGTGGCCTCGATGTGCCGCGCGGTGGCGACCGGGTCGGTCACGTCGATGGCCAGGCGGTGGCCGCAGCCGTCCAGGAAGGCGGGCTGCATGGAGGGTGGCAGGGCTCGGGCCCGCTGCAGGGCGGTGGTCATGTCCGCCCGGGCACAGGCTGCCTCTCCCCACCGCAGGAGCGCATTGGTCCGACCATGGCCCGCCGGCATGGCGGCCAGGGCGCGGACCAGCCGGGTGGTCGCCGCCGATCCGGCCAGGGGCGCGACCGCCACCACCAGGGCCCAGGCCGCCAGGGGCATCACGGCGATCCGGCGGTCCCAGGCCGGTCGGCGGCGAGCCCGGCGCCGCAGGGCCCAGGCCGCGAGGAGGGCGAGGGGAGCGAGCCCGACGAGGAGCGCCCACCGCGGGGCGGCGGCGAGGATCATCAGCAGCGAGACCAGGGCGGGGGGAGTCTCCACGAACGCGCTCCACATGCGGCGAAATGTCGCACAGTTCGCCCGCCTCGGCGGTCGCCAGCCGGGCCTGGTGCCTATCTTGATCGGATGAAGCGGCCGGCGGCGGGGTTCCCCCCGAT
>RFKJ01000755.1 GCA_003694325.1 Deltaproteobacteria bacterium | reverse complement strand
GTCCTCGTCCTCGGCTTCCGCACCGCCGCCGCCGTCCTCGAACGGGTTGGCGCCCCCGAACGGGTCCTCGTCCTCGGCCTCCGCACCGCCGCCGCCGTCCTCGAACGGGTTGGCGCCCCCGAACGGGTCCTCGTCGGCGCCGGGCGCCGGGGCGGGGGCCACGTCCTCGGGGGGACAGGCCGCGAGCTTTTCGTCGAGCTCCTCCACGCTGCAGTCCGGCGGCTCGGGATCCCCCCGCAGCTCGCTGGCGTAGCCCGGCCACATCACCTCGGCGATCTCGACCACCACGGTGTTCACGTTGGGGGCGATGCTCACCACCAGGGTCAGCAGCAGCCCCGCGAAGATGAGGACCGACGCGATCTGCGTCGGCCCCCGGCCGGCACCCCCGTCGCTGCTCATGCGCTGGCGCTACTCCTTCTTCTCGGCGCACTCGGGCCGACTGGGGTCGATGCCGCACCGGATCATCGCCGCGGTGTGGAGCATCGCCGGGTCGTAGGCCTTGTGCTTGTCGCGCAGCTCGAGCCGCACGTTGAGGAACATGTCGTCGAAGCCCTCGGTGCTCTGCCCCACGTCGATCCAGTACCGCTCGGGGATCTCGGCCTCGGCCTTCTTCACGATGGCGATGGCCTCGTCGAACTTGTCGGCGAAGAACTTGCGCGCCTTGCTCCCGAAGCCCTCGGGGAACCGGTCGCGGCGGATCAGGAGCTGCAGGGTGGCCTGGGCGATGGGGTAGCGGATCACGCCGCCGTTGCTGCCAAGCCCGCGCTCCAGCTCGAACGGCTTGTACGCGGGGGCGGAGACGTAGCACGCGTCGACGTCGCCGTTGTTGAACTTCGGACCGATGCTGCCGAGGTCCGCGGGCACCATGATCGCGCCGACCTTGTCCACCATCACCGGCGCCGCCTTGTCGTAGTCCATGGTGGCGATGCGCTTGCCGGCCAGCTCCTCCACGGTGTCGATGTTGCGGTCGCGCACGAACAGGTACACCGCGCCCACCGGCAGGATGCCCGCCGTCTCGTGCTCGCCGCTCACCAGGCCCTTGGGCTCGTACTTGGCGAGGGCGTCGATCATCTGCTCGAGGTGCCGGTAGGTGGGGAGGGCGCCGATGGCCTCGATGGTGGACGGGAACCGGTTGAACCGCTGGAGCCGCACCCCGGTGGCGACCACCCCGTCGCACTGCCCCGCCTCGTAGTCCTTGGCGGCGGTCTCCTCGTCGGTGTAGCCCTTGATCTCCAGGGTGACCCCCCAACTCTCGGCCTGCAGCGCGAGGTCCTCGAGGATCTTGAAGTAGTCGCCGGACTTGCCCGCCGGGTCGTAGGTGCAGATGGTCCGCGTGTCGGCCGCGGCGGGGCCGGCGAACGCGGCCAGCGCGGCGAGGACCAGCCCGAACAGGGCGTTGCGCTTGCGGGTCATGTCTACTCCTCCGAATCGGGTGGTGCGTCGTCCCCGGAACCCTCGGCTCCGTCGGTCGCTTCCTCGCCGCCGCCGAACGGGTCGCCCCCCGCGAAGGGGTCCGCGGCGAACGGGCCGTTGCCCTCGCCGGCCTCCTCGGCGCCGCCGGGGAGCGCGCCGAACGAGGGGGCGCGGTGGCCCTCGGCCGCGGCCCACAGCCGGTCGAGCTCGTGGCGGCTCACGTCGAGGGCGTACTGGTCCATCGCCGCCCACTCCGGGGCGGTGGGGGTCTGCTCCAGGGAGCGGGCGTGGGCCTGCAGCGCGTCGCGCAGGGCGTCGGTGCGGTCGGCGTTGGCGAGGATCATCACCTGCACCGCCCGCGCCAGGCGGACCCCGGAGGCCTCCCCGGCGGCGGCCTCGGCCTCGAGCATCGCCCACGGGTCGCCCTCGTCCTCGTACAGCAGGGTGGCCCAGGCCGCGGCCTTGAACGCGCCGGGGACGTGCCACAGGCGCTCGTTGTCGATGCACGCGGTGCCCCGGGCGACCTTGCCCAGGGTGTCGAAGGACACGCCGACGTGGCCCCCGCCGGCCTGGTCGTGGAGCATGCCGTGCAGCCCCGCGTACAGCCCCATGAGGAACACGAGCTGGTCCGCGTCCCGGATCCTGGGGCACGCCTCGCCGATGGGGCCGTACTCCGCCTCCAGCGCGTCCCACGCCTGCTTGTAGCGGTACGCGGCCCGGGTGTGGGCCCGCTCCTCGCGGTACCGGGCGTCGAGGACCGCGGCCACCTTCTGCTCGCCCGACAGCACCCTTCGGGCGATGGCCCCGTCGATCTGCGCCTCGCGCACGACCGGTTCGAGGCACAGCGCCGCCGAGACGTTGGCGAGGACCTGCGCCTTGAGGGCGTTCTGGCTGATGCCCAGGCCGGCCATGGGGATGCCCAGGGCGTCGCCCACCGCGCACAGCCGGTCGATGTCCTCGTACGCCATGCCGCGGGCGATGATCCGGTCGACGGTGACCCGGTCCACCTTCTTGGCGCAGCCGGTGCCCAGCGCGAGACCGGCGGCGCACAGGATCAGCCAGAATGCACGTACAACCATGCTCAAACCAAAACTCCGGCCCGCCGGGTGCTCCGCGACCGCGCTACTGTAACACCGCTCGACCCCGGCGCGGGGGCGGCGTCACCGGCTGTCATCGCCCGGGTCGGTGGCCCACGGCAGCTCGCCGGGGTCCTTGCCGAGCTCGACCAGGCGCTCGGAGAGCCACGCCCGGACCGCGTCCACCCCGATGGGCGCGTCGGCGAGGACCGGCAGCGGGTCGAAGGCCACCGCCAGGAAGTCGCGCTCGGGGGCGCCGAGCTTGGCGCGGGCGTCGGCCAGGTAGCGGGCGCGGTCCTCGGGCTTGATGGTGTCGATCTTGTTCACCACCGCGAGCACCGGCCGCCCGGTGGCGACGCATCGCGCGTAGTCCGCCTTCTCCCGGGCCTGCACACCCCCCTGGGCGTTGACCACGTACACGTACACGTCGATGAGATCGAGCACTTCGCGGGCCCGCTCGGTGACCGAGGCGATGACGTCGCCCATCCCGGGGGTGTTCACCACGAACAGGGCGGTGGCGCCGGGCAGGCGGGTGATCTCCACGTCGGTGGTGCTGCCCGCCACCGGGTTCACGTTGCCGGTGTCCATCCCGAAGATGGCCGCGATGGCGGCGTCCTTGCCCGACGACGGGGAGCCGACGATGCCCACGGTGACCCGGTGGCGCACCGACTGGCGCAGGCGCGCGATCTCGAGGACCGCGGGCACCAGCAGGTCGTCCCGGGGGCGGCCGAGGCGCCACAGGATCAGGCAGCCTCCGCCGGGGAGCAGGCCGAGCGGCAGCAGCTCCAGGCCGGGGCGGGTGACGAGGTACTCCGAGGCGTGGTGCACCCGGTCCAGCGCCTCCTCGGGATCGACGGGAGCGGGTTGGTCGAGCTCCATCAGGGCGAGGATGCGGCGCTGGGTGGGGGCGTCGATCCGGGGCCAGAAGCGGTCCACCCACCACCGCACCACGGCCAGCTCGGCCTCGGCGGGGTCGGCGGGAAGGCGGATGCCGTGCCGGGCCCCGAACCGGCGCAGCACCTCGGGCCACGGTGGACCGTCGCCGCCGCGGAACAGGACGTTGCGCACCTCGTTGTCGCCGGCGCGGCGCACGGTGCGGTCGATGGCGGCGGCGAGGCGGTCGAGGGGGAGCTGGAACGCCTTGATCCGGCACAGGCGGGCCAGGGGCTCGAGCTCGGCCCGGTGGCACTTGCGGAGCAGCTCCGCCAGGTCGCCGGGGTCGCCGCGG
>RFKJ01000754.1 GCA_003694325.1 Deltaproteobacteria bacterium | reverse complement strand
CTTCCAGCTCGTGTCGGCGAACAGCCGAATGACCCGGGACTGCGGCGTCGCCTGGACCCTCGACGACGGCCGCCAGCTCCGGTACCGCGACCGCGAGAAGATGGGCAAGGTCTACGTCATCGCCGCGGGCGACGACGGGCGGGTCCCCGGGCTGCAGCCGGTCGGCCTCGACGTGCTCGATGCCGACGCCTTCTCCTTCGATGCCTTCGCCGCCCTCGCCCGCAAGCGCCGCGACCAGGTCAAGCTCTTCCTCATGGACAAGGCCGCCATCGACAGCTTCGGCAACTGCTACGCCGACGAGGCGCTGTTCGCCGCCGGGATCCATCCCAAGGCCCGGGTCCGGGAGCTGGGCGACGACCAGCTCCGCCGCCTGCACGCCGCCATGCAACGGGTGCTGGGCGAGGCGCGGGACGAGATCGCGCGGCGCGACCCTCCCCTCCCCGACAAGCTGCGGGACTTCGTCAAGGTTCGCAACCGCAAGGGACAGCCCTGCCCGGCCTGCGGGGACACTATCCGGGTCGTCGGCGTGCGCGGGAACGACGCCTTCTTCTGTCCCACCTGCCAACCCGACACCCGGGGCCGGGGATTCGTGGACTGGCGACGGCGCTGATCAGACCAGCCGCCCCCGAAAGGGCCCGGCGTTCCGGACGAGGATGGTGTTGGGCAGTCCCGCGACCAGGCGGGCGAGCTGGTCGGCGTAGCGTTCCTCGGCGCCGGCCTCGGGCACCGCCATGCCGAGGAACACCAGCGCTGCGCCCTCGGAGTGGGTCCGCAGCAGGTCGGGCAGCCCGTCGTCCTCCCGCCGGACGATGATGTCGACCTCGGCGCGGATCCGCGTCTCCTCCAGCATGGCCTCCTCGGTCCGCCGCAGCTCCCGGCCCTCGGCCTCCGAACCGACGATGGATTTCAGCCGGATCCGCCGGTGCCCCCAGCCCTCCGACATGGTGAGCTGCCGCGCCAGCAGCAGCATCAGGTCGCCGTTGCTCTCCCGCCCCTTCCACCAGACGACGATGTCGCCATCGGGGCCGGGGGGCCCTCCGGACCCCGGTCGCAGGATCATCGTCGACTTCTCGAGCCGGACCAGCTTGCGGAGAGTGACGAGGAGATGGGTGAGCCCCTCCCGGTCCCCCGGCCACCCCACCATCACCACGTTGCTGGCCAACGGGCCGAAGCCGTGCGCCTGGGCGATGGTGACGATGCCGCTGTCGATGTCGGGCACGCTGGTGACCTCGCAGAAGGCCAGCAACCCCTGCGCCGCCAGGAGCTGCTGGTTTCGCTGCAACAGGACCTCGGCCTCGGCGTGATCGTCGAGATCGCCCACCAGCATGGTGTTCACCGTGACCAGGCCGTGGTCGAGGGTCAGCCGGCTGGCCATCCGCACCATGCCGAGGCTGCGCTGGAGGTCGGCCGTGAACACCAGCACGTGGGGGCGCCAGTTGCGGGGCTCCATGCGGGCCGTGCGCAGGCGCAGCATCGAGAACCGGGCCAGGGCGAACCAGATCCCCGTCCGCACGTCGCCCCACGCCGCCTTCATCGCCCGCCGGCTCAGGGTCCACCCGATGACCAGCTCGATGCTCACCGCGGCGACGAAGGCCGTCGGGTTGATGGCGAACATGGCCACGAAGCAACCGCAGGCACCGAGGAGCGACAGCCACCAGGGCGTGCGGATCCGCGGCCGGTAGGAGACATCCTTGACCAGGTCCTCCAGGCCGCAGGCCAGGTTGAGCATGCCGTAGGTCGTCAGGAAGAACATCGAGACGACCGAGGCGACGAGGTTCAGGTCGCCCAGCGCCACCGCCCCCAGCGCCACCAGCCCCGAGATCCGCAGGGCCAGCAGGGGCTCGCCCGTCTCCTCGTCGGTGCGGCCGAGCGCCCGGGGCAGCAGGCCGTCCTGGGCCAGCGCCTGCAGGGTGCGCGGGGCGGTCAGGATGCTGCCGATGGCGCTGGACAGGATCGCGCCCCACAGCCCGGGCATCACCAGGAACCCGGCGAAGGCCACCCTGGTCCAGATGAGCGGGTCGGTGCGCAAGGTCTCGGCATCGGCCGAGTGGGCCAGGGCCAGGGGCACGGCGACGTAGACCACCAGCCCCACCAGGACCGCGGCCAGCACCCCGCGAGGAATGCTGCGGGCCGGGTCCTTGAGGTCACCCGACAGCCCCACGCCGGCGAGGATCCCGGTCACCGCCGGGAAGAACACCGCGAAGACCTGCCAGAAATCCCCCTCGATCCACGGCCCGGACAGCTCGACCTTCAGCGAGCCCCAGTGCACCCCGGCAAACAGGCTGACCAGCGACAGGCCGATGAGGAGCATGATGGGGAGTTGCATCCGCAGCGCCAGCACCGTGCTGCGGGCGGCGATGAGGACCACGCCGATGACCACGATGCCCGCGAGCAGTTCCACCGGGGCGCCGGGCCAGACGATCCGGAAGCTCTCGGCAAGGCCGTAGGCATACAGGGTCAGGGAGAGGGTCTGGGAGAGGTACAGCGGAATTCCCAGCGCCCCGCCGATCTCCAGGCCCATGCTGCGGGAGATGATGTAGTAGGCGCCGCCCACGCCCACCCGCATGTTGGTCGACAGCGCCGACAGCGACAGGCTGGTGATCAGCGTGATGGCGTTGGCCAGCGCCACGATGGTGAGGGTGCCGACCAGCCCGGCGTTGCCGACGACCCATCCGACCCGCAGGTACATGATCACGCCGAGGATCGTCAGCACCGTCGGCGTGAACACACCCAGGAAGGTGCCCAGGCCCAGGCCCTGCGGGGGGCCGGTGCCGGAGGCGGCGCTGGCGGGGGAGTCTGCGTCCACGGCCGGGCGAGCCTACTCGAAGGCGGCGATGGGAGGCAGCGACATCAGCACCCGGTCCAGCCTCGCACGAGGTCGAGGAGGGCCTGGCCATAGCGCCGGTAGCGCTCCTTGCCCATGCCGTGAATGGCGAGCATGGCCTGGCGGGTGGTGGGACGCTCGGCGGCGATCTGGCGCAACGTGCGGTTGGGGGCGACGACGTAGGCCGGCACGTCGTGGTCGGCGGCCAGCCGGCCGCGCAGCTCGCGGAGGGCGGCCAGCAGGTCGGGATCGACCGGCCCCCCCTCGGGCTCCGATCGGGCCGCGCGGCGACGCAGGACGGCCCGGGTGCGCACCGGGAACACCATCGTGAATCCCGGCGCCTGCTGCTTCATCACCGCCACCCCCAGCTCGGTGAGCTGCAACTCGGTGTAGGTCCGCTTCTGGCCGCCGATGTCCCGCTGGACGTAGATCGGGTCGATGGCCCCCGCCCGGGTGAGGGCGTCGAGGAGCGCTTCGACCTGGCGCTGGGTCCAGCCGCGGAGGATTCCGAAGGTCGACAGCTTGTCGAAACCGAAGGCCCGCACGCCCTTGTCCTGGGCCCCGGTGGCGACCCGGGCGATCATGCCGGCACTGAACGGGCGCCCCATCCGGGCCATGCAGGCCAGCAGCTTGCGGACGACCAGCTCCTGGTCGGCGGTCAGCGGTTCGGGTTCGTGGACCAGCGGCAGCCCCTGCCGGCAGCCGTCGCAGGACCCGCACCGCGGCCACGGCGGCGTCTCCCCGAAGTGCCGGATCAGGTAGCGGCGGCGGCAACCGGCGCGCCCGTAGCCGAGCATGGCCTCGAGCTTGTCGAACTCGCGCCGGCGGCGGGCGTGCAGGGCGGCCTCGTCGAGGTCCAGCGGCTCGCCCGGGCGCAGCAGCCGCACCCCGCCGGCCCGCTCCGGCGGGCGCCAGGCGAGATAGCCGCGGTCCTGGAGACCCCGGATGGCCGCCGTGACCTGATCGCGTTCCACGCCGAGGCGGTCGGCCAGCCACGCCGGGTTGACCGCCGCCGGGGTGTCGCCGTCCTCGGACAGCTCCTCGGTCAGCAGGTCCAGCACCCGCCCGCGCAGCCCCGCCGGCCGGGCCGCCGGCGCGTCGGTGCGGAGGGTGACGTGGCCGCTGCGCTCCCGGGGAGCGATCCGGCGGATCCAGCCCTCCCGCTGCAGCAGGTACAGGCAGCTCGCCGCGGTGCGGGGGTTGTCCTCGTCGGGCAGCGCCTCGGCCAGCTCCTCCAAGGTGATCCACACCGGGTTGGTCCGCTCCGCGAGCAGGCGATCGTAGACGGCATGCACCACCGGCGCCGGCGGGTGGGACATGCGGATGAAGAACTCCTGCGTCCGCCGGTCGGCCTCCCGGTACAGCAGCACGGCGGTCGCCGGCTGGCCGTCGCGGCCGGCTCGCCCGATCTCCTGGTAGTAGGCCTCCACCGTGCCGGGCAGGTCGTAGTGCACGATGGTCCGGACGTCGTCCTTGTCGACCCCCATGCCGAAGGCGTTGGTGGCGACGACGATGGGCGCCCGGCCGGCCATGAAGTCGTCCTGGACGGCGATCCGGTCGGAGTGGTCCATGCCGGCGTGGTACATCGCCGCCTGCATGCCCCGCTGCTGCAGCGCCACCGTGACCCGCTCGACGTTCTTGCGGGTCGCGCAGTAGACCAGGGCCGGCGTGCGGGACAGCAGGCCCGGCAGCAGCTCCAGCTTGTCAGCGACCCGGTCACAGACCCGCACCTGCAGGTCGAGGTTGGGACGATCGAAGCCCCGCACGAAGCGGCGGGCATCCTCAATCCCCAGGACCTTGACGATGTCGTCCTGGACCGGCGGGGTGGCGGTGGCGGTCAGCGCCACGGTGGGCGGGCAGCCGAGCGCCCGGCGCACCTCGCCCAGGCGCAGGTAGTCGGGGCGGAAGTCGTGGCCCCACTGCGACAGGCAATGGGCCTCGTCGATGGCCAGCAGGCGGATGTCGGCGTCGCGAACCTCGGCGAGGAAGCGCGGCGTGAACCGCTCGGGCGCGACGTAGAGCAGCTCGATCTCCCCGCGGTGCAGCGCCACCATCCGCTGCCGGCGCTCCTCCATGGACAGGGTCGAGTTGATGAACGAGGCCCGGATCCCCCGGGCGCACAACCCGTCGACCTGGTCCTTCATCAGGGCGAGCAGCGGGGACACCACCAGGGTCGTCCCACCGCGGGCCAGCGCCGGGAGCTGGTAGCACAGCGACTTGCCCGCGCCGGTCGGCATCACCACCAGCGCGTCGCGACCCGCGGCGATGTGGCGGATGATGGGCTCCTGGCCGTCGCGGAAGGCCGGGAAGCCGAACCGGCGGTGCAGCAGCGCCTCGAGGTCGGGGATCTCGGACGGCGCCGCACGGGTCTCGGTCTCCTCCATGGCTTCGGTCTCCCCCACGGGATCAGTGCGCTGCGAGCGGATCGCCGCCGTCCCACAGGAGGAACCACCCGTCGTGGGAGCGGTACCAGGTCTGGGTCAGCGTCTGCACCTGCACCGTCTGGGCCGGCAGGGTGTAGGACTCCACCCGCACGCTCACCTGCGCCTGCTGGAGGTGTTCGGCGTGCGGGTCCTCGCTGCGCTCGCCCAGTTGCAGGTCCACCAGGGCGACGTCCGAGATCCGGAAGCCGCGCGCCTTCTCGTCCATCGCGACCTTCCAGGCGCGGCGGGCGTCGTCATCTTCGATCCAGGTGGCCGCCGAGGCGTAGTCCTGCCAGCGGAGGAACCGCCAGAACTCCTCGCTGGCCGCAGACAGCGCCGCCTTCTCCTGGGACTCGGTCCGCAGGGCCTGCGCGTCGTGAGCGCAGCCGGTCAGCGGCCCGCCCAGGGACACCGCCAGCAGCAGGGCGGACGGCAGGGTCATCGCAGCCTCCTCGGTGAATGGCGGCCGGCAGCGGACCGCGCGCACCCGACCCCTTACAATGCTTTGCGTGCCGCGTCCCGTCCTCCCCCCGATCCCGCTCCTCCTGTCCGCCGTCGCGCTGGCGGCCGGCGGTCCGGGCTGCGTCCGCCACGTGCTGCTGACCAGCGACCCCATCGGCGCCCGGGTGGAGCGCCGGGGAGAGGAGCTCGGCTCCACCCCGCTCGAGGTCGATGTCTGGAAGCTGCCCTTCTCGCCCCAGCGGGTCACGCTGAGCCTCCCCGGCTACCGGACCGTCGAGATGCCCCTCAACCACCGGCTCGGCTGGTTCCGGATGCGCACCACCCAGGAGATGGTATTGATCCCCGACCACGGCCCCGCCGGCACCTGGACACCGGACGACGCGCGGAAGGCGCGGTAGGGGAGGAGACGCCTCATCCTCGGCCCGGCGCCGGCGGGCGGTGCGCACAGGGAATTGGCCAGGCGGTGCCGCTCACCCTCTGCGTCCGAAGAAGATGCAGGCCGATCCACTGTTCGCGCCCCTGGTGTCATCCCCGTGTGCGCTCAGGGCCAGGTCCGTCCTTCCGTCTCCGTCCAGGCCCCAGCCACCGGCGGCCGAGTACCCCATCAGCGCACCAGCATCGGTGCCATGCACCGTGAGCTGGGCGTCCGACAGCGGCACGGCGCTTCCGTCCAGCGGCAGCGCGTCGAAGACCATCGCGGTCCCACCGTCCGCGGCGAGCGCATCGGCGAAGGCGGCGTCGACCAGCAGCTCCCGCGCTCCATCGTGATCGATTCGGTGACGCCGTCGCCGTCGGTCAGCTCGGCGAGGCGGGCCTCGTAGAGATCCCGGTTGACCAGGCAGGCGATGAACATGAGCGCCAACACGGAGCACGCCCTCCAAGCCGGCCCACGATATCACAACGCTCGGCGAAACCTCGCCGGGGAGCCCGCCCGGCAGGCCGGTTCCAGGTGGCCGACGGACAGGTTCTCCACCGGGCGGACCGGGCGTCGTGGGGTAGACCTCGCCCATCGACACAGCACCCGGCTCCAGACACGGACCCGGGGTGCTGAACTCCCGGGGTAACCCACTACCCCCCGAGTTCGGGTGCCAAGACGGGCCGGACTCCAGGGGTAACCCACTACCCCCCGAGTTCGGGTGCCAAGACGGGCCGGACTCCAGGGGTAACCCCCTACCCCCCGAG
>RFKJ01000753.1 GCA_003694325.1 Deltaproteobacteria bacterium | reverse complement strand
TTCCTCGTGGCCCTGTTCCTGGTGCTGCCGACCGCCGGCTGCGAGCTGGCCGAGCCGCGCGACGTCACGGGCAACTTCGAGGTCACCTACGAGAACAACCTGCGCGTCTACATCAACGACGAGCTGGTCGCCGAGGTGAGCGAGGGCGAGGACGCCACCATCGAGTACAACGGCGAGACCTTCCAGGTCAGCGCCATCTGCAGCGACGAGGGTACCCGGTGCCCCGACGAGACCTGGTGGTCCTCGGCGGCGGTCGACCAGCCGTGGGGGCCCGAGTACACGCTGCTCAACTTCGTCAACCTCGACCCCGACCACGGCACCCTCGGCCAGCGCATGGGCGGCCTGCTGGAGGACGACGGCAGCTTTGCGATGCTCTCCGGCCTGAGCCTGTCGGGCAACGGCCACTGCGCCACCATCGGGGTGGGCACCGTCACCGGCCGGTTCAACGACGACGCCACCGAGATCGTCGACGGCATCGTCACCTACGCCTGGGCCGGGGGATGCACCGTCGATGGGGTCGAGATCGGGGCCAGCCTGCGCCTGGAGAGCGACTTCACCGCGGTGCGCACCGGCGACACCGACATCTCGGGCATCGAGGCCGAGCCGCCCATCGACGAGGACGGCAGCCCGGTCGACCCGGAGGAGCCCGAGCCGGGCTACGCCACCGCCAGCCTCCGCTTCGGGGGCTGACCAGGAGGGGACGCCTCCTCCCGCCGCGGCGCCTTCGGCCGGGCCGCGACCGGGAGGAGGGCGGTCGGGGTACGATGCCGGGTCATGAAGACCCTCCTCCAGATCATCGCCGGAATCGTGCTGGTGCTCGGCGCCCTGGTCGTCGCGATCGTGGCCTGGGCGCTGGCCACCGAGTACCGCCCGGACCCGGTGGAGCCGGTGCCGGTGGAGTGCGACATCGAGGGCGAGGCATTGCAGGCCGGCACGCCGTTTACGGTGCTGTCCTGGAACCTGCAGTACTCGGCCAGCCGCAAGCACCGGTTCTTCTACGACGGCGGCGACGTGGTGCACGTGCCCCAGGCCGACGTCGACGCCACCGTGCGGGCGATCTCCCAGGTGCTGCGGGAGCAGGCGCCGGACATCGCCCTGCTGCAGGAGGTCGACCGGGACAGCACCCGCACCGGGCGGATCGACCAGCTCCCCGCCTTCCGGATCGCCGCGGAGGCGGCCTGCTCCGCCGCGGCCCCGTACCACAAGAGCCCCTTCGTTCCCGCGCCGGCCGGCAATCCCCTCGGTCGGGTGGACATGGAGCTGGCCGTGCTCACCCGGGGGCCGATGACGGCCGCCCACCGGATCCAGCTCCCCCTCCTCGACGAACCCTTCTATCGCAAGGTGTTCAACCTCAAGCGCGCCATCCTCACCGCCGAGATCCCGGTGAAGGGCTGGGGATCGCCCCTGGCGGTGGCCAACACCCACCTGTCGGCGTTCAGCCACGGGGATGGCACCCTCTCCCGGCAGGTCGACAAGCTCATCGAGTGGATCCAGGCGCGGCCGGAGGGCCAGCCCTGGATCCTCGCCGGTGACATGAACATGCTGCCCCCGGGCTTCGACAAGTCCACGCTGTCCACCGAGCGCGACCTCTACGCCGACGCCGACAACCCCATCGAGCGGCTGCTCCCCCTGGGCACCGAGGTGCTGGGCGACCAGCTTGCGCCGGGCAACCGCACCTACCTGCCCTACGGCGCCCGGCAGCCCGACCGCAAGATCGACTACATGCTGGTGGGCGGGCCCATCCACGTCATCAACGCCCGGGTGCTGCACCAGCACGACGACATCTCCGACCACCTGCCCATCGTCGCCCGGCTGGTCATCGGCCGCCCCCCCCGGCCGCCGCCCACCGCTCCGGCGTCGGCCATCGACGCCCTGGAGGCCGACCGGGCAGACCCGCCGGCGGCGACCGGGCTGTGAGCGGATCCGCTTCGCCGGTCGCGCTGGTCACCGGCTGCCGCAGCGGGTTCGGCCTGCTCACCGCCGTGGAGCTGGCCCGGCGCGGCACGGTGGTCTACGCCGGGCTGCGCGACGTGCAGACGGCCGGCCCGCTGAAGGCGGCCGCCGGCGAGCTGCCGGTCGTCCCGGTGCAGCTCGACGTGACCCGGGGCGACCAGCGGGCGGCCGCCGTCGAGCGGATCCTCGCCGAGCAGGGCCGCATCGACGTGCTGGTCAACAACGCCGGCGTCGCCGTGGGCGGGTTCCTGGAGCAGATCACGGAGGACGAGCTGCGGCACGTGCTGGAGGTGAACCTGGTGGGGGCCTGGGCGCTCGTGCAGGCCGTGCTGCCGGCGATGCGCCGGGCCGGGCGGGGACACATCATCAACCTGTCCAGCATCAGCGGCAGGATGGCGCTGCCCGGGCTGGGCGCCTACGCCGCCAGCAAGTTCGCCCTGGAGGGGCTCAGCGAGGCCCTGGCCCACGAGGTCGGCCCGCTTGGGATCCGCGTCTGCCTGGTCGAGCCCGGGCCCTACCGCACCGACATCTTCGGCCGGAACCGGCGGGTGACGACCGGCACCCTTGCCGACGACCCCTACGCCGCGCGGGCCGCCCGGTTGATGGAGCTGACCGAGCGGGCCACCGCCGCCGCCGGCGACCCGGCGGAGGTGGCCCGCAAGATCGCCGACCTCTGCCGGCAGGACCGCCCCGCCCTGCGCCATCCGCTCGGTCGGGGCAGTCGCCTGCGACTGGCGGCTCGGGCGCTGCTGCCGTTTTCGGTGTGGGCCTGGCTGGTCGCGCGCCTGACGACCCCGCGCCCCGGGGGGCCCCCTTCCGACGGGGCGGCCGCCGATCAGGACCGTCGCTTGTAGCTGCGCTCGCGGTCGGCCTTGGCCTGCACGATCTGCACTTCGTCGGCGGCCTTCAGCAGGTCGGAATCGAAGCCCCAGTCATCGCTCTCCCCCGCCGCGGCCAGCCGGCTGCGGTGGGTGGGCGAGCGAGGGGTCGCCTTGGGTGCGGCCACCGCCGGGGATGCCGCCGGTGCGTCGGACTGGGCGAGCTGGGCAATGACCCGGCGGTTGGTCGTCGCCAGCAGCCCGGCCATGCTCGCCAGGAGCAGGCGCCGGAGAGCGGTGCCGGCCGCGCCCTCGTCGTTGATGAGCGTCCACAGGGCCGAGGTGTCGAGGGTGCCGATCGAGACCTCGCCGGCGGCGCGCACGGTGGCGCTCCGGGGCAGCCCGGTGAGCACGCCGAGGTGCCCGAGGATGGCCGGGGCCTCCACGGTCGCCACGACGTTGTCCGGGGAGCCGACCTCCACCCGCACCGCGCCGCGGGCCAGGACCTTCAACTCGTCGGACGGCGCCCCCTGTTCGTAGAGCGTGGTGCCGGTGGGCAGGCGGTCCAGGGTCAGCGTCTCCAGCACCTCGGCCAGCCCGTCGACCGACACGCCCACCGCGTGGTGCGAGGCGATGAGCGCGGAGGCCAGGCGCCGGCTGTCGGGACGATCCATCAATTCCCCCAAAGGCGCCGCAGGCGCTCGAAGATGCCGTGTGGCTGTTCCGGGGTGGCGTCGTGCTGGCGCTCGCTGTTGCGCCGCCAGGTGCTGGTGCTGGTCCGGACCCGCTCGGCGAGGGTGGCCATGGCCCGTCGTTCGAGACGGGCCATCGGCTCGCGGATCGACGGTTCGTCGAAGAGCTGGGCCGTGAGGACGACCGCCTCGATGTCATCCTCGGCGACGACGCTGGCGCAGCGCGTCGCGTCGCGAACGAACAGCCCCAGCTCCCCGGCGATTTCACCCGGCCCGACGTGGCCGATGGTCACCGCGCGGCCGTCGGCCTGCAGCTCGACCCGGCAGCGTCCCTTGACCAGCATGAACGCGCCGAGGGCCGGATCTCC
>RFKJ01000752.1 GCA_003694325.1 Deltaproteobacteria bacterium | reverse complement strand
CCCACCCCCCACGCGACGGCGCCCGGAGGCCGAAGCCCCCGGGCGCCGATCCCGCGCGGCGGGCTCGGTCACATGCCGCTGGCTTCCAGCGCCTCCTTGCGAGAGAGGCGGATCTTGCCGCTGCGATCGATGTCGATCACCCGGACCAGGACCTCGTCACCCTCGTGCACCACGTCCGTCGTCCGCTCGACCCGCTCGTTGGCGAGCTGGCTGATGTGCACCAGCCCCTCGGTTCCCGGGAAGATCTCGACGAATGCGCCGAAGTCCACGGTCTTCTTGACCACGCCCAGGTAGAGCTTGCCGATCTCGGCCTCCTGGGTGATCTCGCGGATCAGCGCCAGCGCCTTGTCGCCGGCCTCGCCGTCGGCGGCCGCCACCATGACCGTGCCGTCGTTCTCGACGTTGATCTTGACCCCGGTCTGGTCCTGGATGCCGCGGATGGTGCGACCACCCGGACCGATGAGGTCGCGGATCTTCTCGGTGTTGATCTTGATGGTGGTGATCCGGGGCGCGTACTTGGACAGCCCCTCGCGGGGCGCCTCCATCACCTTGGCCATCTCGTCGAGGATGTGGATCCGACCCTCGCGCGCCTGGCTGAGGGCCCGGAGCATGACCTCCCGCGGCACGCCGGAGATCTTGGTGTCCATCTGGAAGGCGGTGATGCCCGCCCGCGTGCCGGTCACCTTGAAGTCCATGTCGCCGAGGTGGTCCTCGTCACCCAGGATGTCGCTGAGGACGGCGAAGCTGTCGCCCTCCTTGATCAGCCCCATGGCGATGCCGGCCACCGGGGCCTTCAGCGGAACGCCGGCGTCCATCATGGCCAGGCAGCCGGCGCACACCGTCGCCATCGACGAGGAGCCGTTGGACTCCAGCACGTCGGCGCAGATGCGGATGACGTAGGGGAACTCCTCCTGGCCAGGCACGACGGCGCTGAGCGCCCGGTGCGCCAGGGCCCCGTGCCCGATCTCGCGCCGCTTGGGGCCGCGCAGCATCCGCGCTTCGCCGGTGCAGAACGGGGGGAAGTTGTAGGTCAGCATGAACCGCCGGAACCGCTCCTGGGCGCCGGCGAAGTCGATGCGCTGGGCGTCCATCTCGATGCCGAGGGCGGCGGTGGCGAACACCTGGGTCTCGCCGCGGGTGAACACCGCCGATCCGTGGGCCCGCGGCGCCACGGTGACCTCGCTGGTGATCGGCCGGATCTCGTCGGTGGCCCGCCCGTCGAGGCGCACGCCCTTGTCGATGACGTCCTGCCGCATCACCCGGCGAGTCATGGCGCTCCAGGCGTCCTTGACCTCGCTGGTGATCCGGGCCACCTCCGCCGGGTCCTCGACGCCGGCGGTCAGCTCGGCGATCAACCCGTTCCGCGCGGCCTTGATGGCCGCCGCCCGCTCGTGCTTGCCCGGCGTGGCCATCGCGGTGCGCAGCAGCGCCTCCCCCTGGGCCTCGACCTTGGCGACGATCTCGGCGTCGGGCTCCGGCGGCGGCGCGATCTCGCGCTTCGGCACGCCGCACAGCTCGCGCAGCTCGTGGATCGCCCCGATGATCTTCTTGATCTCGGCGTGGGCGAGGTCCATGGCCTCCATCATCTCGACCTCGGAGGCCTCCTTGGCCCCCCCCTCAACCATGCACACCGCGTCCGCCGTGCCCGCCACGATGAGCGTCAGGGTCGCGCCGGGGAGCGCCTTCTGGTCGGGGTTGATGACGAACTCGCCGTCGATCCGGGCGATCCGCACCCCGGCGATGGGCTCCTTCATCGGCAGGTCGCTGATGTGGATGGCGGCCGCGGCGCCGCACATGGCGAGCACGTCGGTGTCGCTGGCCTCATCGTAGGAGAGCGCCGTGGCGATGACCTGGGTCTCGCACCGGTAGTGCTTGGGGAACTGCGGCCGGATGGGACGATCGATGAGCCGCGAGATCAGCGTCTCGCGCTCGTTGGCCCGGCCTTCGCGCTTGAGGAAGCCGCCGGGGATGGTCCCGTAGGCGCCGTTGCGATCCTCGTAGTTCACCGTCAGCGGCAGGAAGTCGAACCGCGAGGGCTCGGTGTCACCGACGACGGTGACCAGGACGGCGCTCTCGTTCTGGCGGACGACGACAGCACCGTGGGCCTGCTTGGCCAGCCAGCCGGTCTCGATGATCAGGGGACGGCCGCCGATCTCGACGGACACGGAATGCTTCTGCATGGATTCTCCCGGGCGGGTTTCCCGCCACGAGCACCCGGACAGCCGGTTCACGCGGCGTGCCAGGGTGCGGAGTCATCTGCGTCCAGGAGCTCGTGCCACGTCGCCGTGACCTGCGGAAGTGAACCGGTTCTTCACACCTCGGTTCCCCGTAGATCTGCGGAGGGCGAACGCAGGCAGCCGAGATCACGACGACCGTGAATTCAAGCTGCGCTCGCACTGCACCGACCTGCGGAGAGCGGGTGGGGTGGGAAGCCGTACCGCCGAGTGATTCCTGGACATGGGGGGTGGGGCCACGAGCGAGCGGTCGCGCGCAACCCCGAGGAAGGACCCCGTAGTCCGGGGCCCACCAAAGCGAAAGGGCAGCGATGTCTCGCCGCCCCTGCTCGATGCTACCGACGAAGGCCGAGGGCCTTGATCGTCGCGTAGTAGCGATCGGGGTGATTCGTCTTGAGATACTTGAGGAGCCGGCGACGCCGACCGACCAGCTTCAGCAGCCCGCGGCGGCTGTGGTGGTCCTTGTGGTGGGTGCGGAAGTGATCCGTGAGGTACCGGATGCGCTCGGTGAGCAGCGCGATCTGCACCTCGGGCGAGCCGGTGTCGCCGTCGTGCTGCTTGAACTGCTCGATGATCTCTGCCTTCCGCTCGTCGGTCATCGCCATGGTGTCTCTCCTGTTGAAGCCGCGCCGGGCAGCGTCCGTGGGCTGGCGTCGAGGTGGACCGCTTCCGGAGGGTCCCCCCACCCGCGGAGCCGCGCAGGCCGGTGAGGTCAGCGGGACCGGTCGTCCCGCCATTCGGCGCCCTCTTGACCCGTCCGGACGACCCCGTCAAGTGACGAGGCCGGGACGACTTCCCGATCCCGTGCGCCGGCGCCCCCTCCCGGGCGGGCCCACCCACTCCCCGCAACGGTCAGATCGCCATCCCGTAGAGCCCGTACAGCAGCATCTTCGGCGAGATCGTCCGCAGCTCGACCATCTGGCGACGGATCTGCGCAGGGCGCAGGTAGAACCGGCGCAACGCCCAGCTCTGCATCTTGATCAGCTCGGCGGGGTCGTAGCCGGGGGGATGGTGGACCAGGGCGTCGGGATCCGGGTTGAAGGTGGTGTAGTTCTCCCAGTCGTCCCGGAACAGGTCGCGCTGCCACCGATCCTCGAACAGCTTGCTGCCGGGGAACGGGACGGTGATGGCGAACTTGGCGAAGTCGAGGTCGAGATCGACGGCGAACTCGACGGTCTGCCGGGTCAGCTCCGGGTTCTCACCGGGCAGCCCGATCATGAACAGGCCCACGGTCTGGATCCCGGCCCGCCTGGCGTTGGCCACCCCCTCCCGCACCTTGGAGGTCTTCAGCGTCTTGTTGACGTTGCCGAGCAGCAGGTCGGACCCGCTCTCGATGCCCATGAGGACCCGGCGACAGCCGCCGGCGTACATCATCTCGCAGGTCTCCGGGTCCAGCCGGTCGGCCCGCGTCTCGCTGAGCCACTGGCACCGCTGGTCCAGGCCCCGTCGCTGCAGCTCCTCGCAGAAGGGGCGGAGGTCGGCCTTGACCAGCGGGAAGATCGGGTCGATGAATCCAATCTGCTTCACCCCGAACCGGTCGACCAGGTACTCGTACTCGTCCGCGACCTTGATGGGGTCGCGCCGCCGGAACACCTTGCCCCCTGTGTTGATCAGGCTGCAGTAGTCGCATCGATAGGGGCAGCCGCGACTGGCGGCCATGGTCAGCACCGGCTTGGCGAAGTCGGCGAAGGGCAGCAGGCCATAGCGGTGGTAGGGGAACAGGTGCCAGGCGGGGTAGGGCAGGGCATCGAGGTCCCGGTTCAGGGGGCGCTCGGGGTTGCGGACGACCTCGCCGTCACCGGTGCGCCAGCTCAACCCGCGGATCGCCGAGAAGTCCTGCTCGCCCTTGGCCAGGGCATCCACCAGCTCGACGATGGTCTCCTCGCCATCGCCATGGACCACGAAATCGGCGTCGCCGCTCCCCACGATGTCGCGGGCGAACACGTCGGCGTGGATGGCCCCCCACACCACCCGGGCGTCGGGGAGCCGGGCGCGGATCCGTCCGGACAGCTCGGAGCACACCGGCGCCGACGGCGTGAGGACCGTCATGCCCACGAGGTCCGGCCGAAAACGGGCCGCCCGGTCCACGACCTCCTGGCCCGAGAGCTTCTCGGCGAACATGTCGATGACCCGCACGAAGACCCCGTGAGCCTCCAGGGCGCCGGCGATGTAGGCGAGGCCGATGCAGGGCATCGGCTCCAGCAGCCCGGCGAACCGGCCGAGCTTGCGCATGTTCATCGCCGGGTTGATCAACAGGACTCGCACGCGCGCTCCGTCGGGCCGGGTCTCGTCACCGGATAAGACCGCACCCGCCGAGCCACCCTACCCCGGTCCCTTCCCCGTGGGGAGCACCCCCGCCGCGCCCCGCCGCGAGGCCCTTCCCGGCAAGAGCCCCGGCCGTCGCCGGGGCGGGCCATCCGGTCGATGGCCCGGGTCGGCGCCGACCATCGCTAGAAGTAATAGCGGATGTGTCCGGACAGGTTGAAGAAGTCCACCGCCACGTCGGGCACCAGCAGGACGCGGGGTCGATACTCCACGACGACGTCCATCGGCACCGCCGTGATGTTCACCTCGAATCCCGCCGCCCCCGACGCCGCCAGGGCGAAGTAGCCATCGGACAGCCAGGTCCCCACTCCCGGGCCGATGGACCACGCCAGGTCCAGGCCCTCGTCGCTGTAGAAGGTGGGCATCTCGAACAGGAGGTCCGCGCTGAGGGCGAGGCTGGAGTCCCAGCTCCCGCCCGGCCCGGGATCGGTCGAGTGGGCGCCGTAGCCTGCCCCGACGACCCCCTGCACCGACAGGTCCGGGCTGATCATGTACTTCGCCGACAAGCCCGCCGTGCTGGTGCCGGCGCCGAACCCCAGGCCGAAGCGACCGGCTTCGCGAAACGGGCCGGGCCCGTGGAGAGCCCACGCCGATGTCGGCAGGACCAGCAGGACGAGAGCGACGACGTGGCGCATGAAGATCTCCTCCCTCGGACTTCCCTTGCTTTCGGTCGGCCTTACCCTTGGTGCGTCAAGAGTACAACAGCCCGGCCCGGGTCCCCGGCCTCGCCCTTCACCCGCCGTCCCGGTGGCCGCGCCGCAGGCGCGCCAGGGCCCGGCGATCCCGCTTGGTCGGGCGCCCCGAACCCCGTGGCCGTCGCGCGATGACCGCGTCCACCGCCCGGTCATCGGCGCTCCGCTCCGGTGGCGGCGGGGTGTGATCGATGAACAGCGTGGCGGCGACTGCGGCAGAGCCGCGCCGTTCTGCCAACGCAACGACCTCCAGCACCCGCAGTCCCCCCGGGGTCTGGACGGTCACCCGCGCCCCGGGGCGCACCTTCTGCGACGGCTTCGCGGTCTTGCCATCCACCTTGCAATGGCCCCCCTGGCAGGCCGCGGTGGCCTGGGACCGCGTCTTGAAGCAGCGCACCGCCCACAGCCACTTGTCGATGCGGACCCCGCTGCCCGCCCCGCGGTCGCCGGTTGGATCCCTGTCGTCGTCCTGGGCCATGATGGCACCTAACCCCCACCGGCCCCCGGCCCAACGACGTCGACCTCCCGGAGCCCCTCGTGCAGATCCACTTCTACTACGACATCGTCTGCCCCTTCGCCTGGTTGGCCAGCCGCGAGATCGAGGCCCTGGCCGAGCGGGTCGGCGCGGAGCTGGTG
>RFKJ01000751.1 GCA_003694325.1 Deltaproteobacteria bacterium | reverse complement strand
GCAGGTGCTCGACGAGATCGGGGCGACCGACGACTCCGACGACGAGGCGCTGCTCCTCGAGGCGGAAGCGACGGTGGATGAGCTGGTCGACACCGACGACCTCGTCGACGAGGCCTTCACCGACTCCGAGGAGCCCCCCGCCGACGTCGCCGCGCTGACCGGTGATTCCACCGACCTCGCCCTCCAGGACGCCGACGCCCGGTTGCAGCGGGACCGGGAAGCCCCCCCGATCGGCCTGGTCCACGTGTCCTCCCAAGACCCGCGACAGGTGTACGTGGGGCGGGCCGACGGGCTGTGGATGAGCCGGGATGGCGGGGTTCGCTGGACGCTCGTCTCCGAGCTGCCCGGCGCCGCCGCCATGGTGTCGGATGGCGATGGGCTGCTGGTGGGGGCGGCCGATGGGCTGTGGGCATCGCCGGACGGGCGGCGGTTCCACCGGGAGCTGCCGGGGCTGGGAGCACGCGCGGTCCACGCGCTGGTCGCCGATGCCGGGTGGATCTACGCCGGGACCGAGGACGGCCTGTGGCGGCGCGACACCGACGGCTACTGGCAGCCCGCCCCGGCCACCCGGGGCCTGGCGGTGTTCGACGTGTTGCCCGACCCCGCCTGGGACGGCGGGCTGTGGCTGGCCACCGCTCAGGGGCTGCTGCGCAGCGACGATGGAGGCGAGACCGTGCGGCGCGCCTCCCGCAACCCGCTGCGGGAGGCCCGGCACCTGCTCGCCCTGCCCGAGCCCGGCCACCTGCTCGCCGCTGGCGACGACGGGGCCTGGGAGAGCATGGACGGGGGGACGACCTGGGCGCCCCTGGCCGAGGGGCTGGACGAGCCCGTGGTCACCGCCCTGCTCCGTGCCCCCGGCGGGACGATCCACCTGCTGGGGCGGGCCGGGGCCTTCGCGCTGCAGCGCGCCTCCTCCCTGCCGGAGGAGGAACCCGGGGGTGCGGCCCTGCAGCTCCCCGACCTCGACGAGGTCGTCGCCCGGGCCCTGGAGCGTCCCGGCCTGTCCATGGACCAGCTCAGCGTCGCCCGGCGCGTGGTGCTGGCCCGGTTCGCCCCCAAGCTCGACCTCCTCGCCCGCTACTACCCGCGGTTCCACCGCGTCAGCGACTACGTGGCCTCCACCACCTGGGAGGACGCCGGTCCCTACTGGATGGCCGAGGCCCGGTTCTGCTGGGGCCTGTGCGACGACACCGTGGACGTGTTCATCGACTACGAGGATCTCTCGACGGTGCCCGACGCCGCCGAGCTGGCCGACCTGGGTGTGGTGGGTGGAGAGGTCTACGATTTCCGCAGCGACTCGGCCGTGCCGGTCGCCGCGGCCAACGTCGCTGCCAAGGCCATCAACTACCGCACGGCCATCGCCGACATCGTCACCCGTGCCTGGTTCCGGCGCCGCGAGCTCGCCGCCCAGGAGGACACCGTCGCCAACCTGTCGCTGGCCGAGCAGATCGCCTGGCGGATCGACGTCGAGGAGGTCGAGGCTCGCCTGGACCTCTACACCGATGGCTGGTATGCCCGGGCCATCGCCCCGAACGGTGACTGATCGCCCCCCCTTCTCCTGTCTCGTCTCCCCATCCGCACCGCCCCGGAGCCCCCATGCTCAGCATCCTCCTCGCCACGGCGCTCTCCCTGCCGGGCCTCGCCTCCAGCAACGACCCGGGCGACGCCGGGGACACCCCGCGGGTGGATCTCAACCGCGCGGATGCCGGTGCCCTGGCGAGCCTGCCCGAGGTGGACGAACGAGAGGCCGCCGCGATCGTCTCGCTTCGGGAGCAGCGAGGCCGCCTGCCCAGCGTCGAGGCGCTGCGGATCCTCGACCTCGACGAGGTCACGCTGGACGCCCTCCGCAACGGCACCGAGATCGCCATGCCGGTGGTGAAGACGGCCAACCCCCGCCAGTACAAGACGGTCGACGAGGTGATGGCCACCTTCGCCGGGGAACCGACGGTCGCCGAGGTGCAGCAGATGGCCATGACCTACACCACGACGCACCCCGACATGGTGCAGCGCTGGCTCAGCGCGTCGCGGACCACCTTCCTGCTCCCCCAGCTCGACTTCAAGTACCGCAAGGAGCTGGATCTCAACGAGGACTTCACCTACGAAGACGCCGGCTCGAGCGATCCCACCCGCTCGGTCACCTCCGGAGACGTCGACAACAACGACCTCTACGAGGTCAAGCTCCGCTGGCAGCTCCAGAAGCTGGTGATGAGCAGCGAGCGGATCCGGGTCATCAGCGAGGCCCAGGATGTCGCCAAGCTGCGTGACAAGGTGCTCGAGGAGGTGACGCGGCTGTACTTCGACCGCCGCCGCCACCAGATCGACATGCTGCTCGACCCACCGTCGGACCTTCGCGACCAGGTGGACGCCGAGCTGAAGCTGCAGGAGCTGACGGCGACCATCGACGCGTTCACCGGCGGCCGTTTCTCGGCGATGCTGCCCAACGGCTGACCGGCCCGGAGGCCGCCATGGCGCGCCACGACCTCGTCCTGATCCTCGACTTCGGGTCCCAGTACACCCAGCTCATCGCCCGGCGCATCCGGGAACAGGGCGTCTACTGCGAGATCCGCCCCTGCACCGACGGACCCGACGATGTCGCCGGCGCCGTCGATGCCCACGGCGCGGCCTTCTCGCTGCACGAGCGGCTGCGGGGCCTCGTCCTGAGCGGGGGGCCGGCGTCGGTCTACGACGACGACGCTCCGCCCTTCGATCCGGCCTGGCTCGACCTGGACGTGCCGGTGCTGGGGATCTGCTACGGCATGCAGCTCCTGGCCCGGGCCGGCGGCGGGGAGGTCGAACAGGCCACGCGACGGGAGTACGGGCCCGCCGACGTCGAGCTGGTC
>RFKJ01000750.1 GCA_003694325.1 Deltaproteobacteria bacterium | reverse complement strand
GTTCCTCCACCAGCACGGGGCCGAGGTCCACCTGCAGCCCACTGTCGGCCATCGGCACCTCGCGGGGCCGCTGGTCGCCACCCTGTCGGCCCTCGGAGTCACCCTCGCCGCGGGCCTCGTGGCCCCGCTGCCCGCCATCGCCCTGTTCCTGGGCCTCGCCTGGGGCGCGATCCGCGATGTCGACGGGGGCTGCGGCTGGTTTCGGCGCATGCTCCCCCGGCGTCCCGGGTGGGTGGCCGAGGCCGTGCTGACGCCCCCGGATCGCGACGCCCCCCCCACCGTGGTGGTGTGGCTGCCCGTCGTCCCGCAGCAGAACGGCCCGCTGCGTTCGACCCGGGCTGCCCGGGTGCTGGTCCTCGGTCTCGTGGCCCTCGGCGCCGTGGGGGCCCTGGCCGTGCTGCTGCACGATCCCCTGGGTGTGCCGGGGGTGGAGCTGCTGGCCGCCGGCTGCGCCGCGCTGTTCGTCGTCGCCGCCCTCCTCGCCGGCGCCGTGCTGCGGCTGCGTCGACCGGCTGCGGCCGAGGCGGACCTGGCCGGCTTTCTCCGGGGGTTCCTCGAAACCCTGCGCGCCGATCCTCCCCCCCGGGCCCGGATCATCCTGCTCGTCGGCTCGGAGGGGGCCACCTGGTATGACGACCTCGGCGTGTGGCTGGCGAACCGACTTCGCCGCTACGGGGCCGACCGGACGGTGCTCCTGGCGTTGCAGCCGGCCCCATCGTCCCCTCTCGGCGTGGTCACCCGCGACGGCCTGCTCCGGCACCACCGCCCACCGCCGGCCCTGCTCGACGCCCTCTCCCCCTGCCGGCTGCCGCCGGTCGACGGGCGGACCGGCGCGCTGCGAGCGGCCCGCCATAGACTTTCGGCCATCGGGATCCAGGGCCCGGTCCTGGCAGACCCCGACCGCGTCGGGACCGCGGTACGTTGCCTGTCGTCCATGCTGACCGCGGAGCACGCGTGAGCCCCTGCCTGTTCGGCCTCCTGCTCGTCTCGTCGGTCCCCGCCGCCCACGCCGGGGGGGGGACCGTCCACGGCACGGTGCGGGACAGCGCCACCGGAGCCGGGATCGCCGACGCCATCGTCGTCGCCTACGACCTGCGCCTGGCCTACCAGGTCACCGTCAGCGACAACGACGGGACCTGGACCCTCGACGACCTGCCGGCGGGCTCCTGGCGCCTGCGGGTGCTGCCGGCCGACGACGACGACCACGTCAGCCGGTTCTGGCCGGCGACCCGCGACTTCTGCGCCGCCGAGCGACTGCAGGTCGAGGAGGGCGGCCGGGTGGACGACGTCGACTTCGCCCTGGAATCCGGGGCGACCGCCACCGGGACCCTGGTCGACCGGTCGGGCGCCCCCGTGGCGGGGGCGGTGGTGCAGGCCACCGGCGCCGATCCCGAGATCACCGGGACCCGCCGCGAGGCGATCACCGACGCCGACGGCCGGTTCACCCTCCGGGGGTTGGACGTCGTGGCCGGAGCCGAGACCGACTGGACCCTCGCGGTGGAGGCGGAGGGCTGGCCTGCCCAGTACCTGGGGCGGACGCCGGCCTACGAGGTGGAGGACGCCGAGGTGTTCGGGGTGCCGCCCTCCGGCGCCGACGTCGGCAGCCTGACCCTGCTCGACGGCATCGCCATCGGCGGGCAGGTCCGGGGCCCCGACGGCCCGGTGCCGGGGGCCACCGTCCACGTCTACTCCAGCGGCCAGATCCTGTCGGTCACCACCGACGAGGATGGCCGCTACGACGCGGTCGGCCTGCCTCCCGGCTCGGTGCTGGTGTGGTCGTCCCCCGAGGGCCTGGCCACCACCTACCACCCCGACGCCGACCGTCCCGAAGAACTCGTCGACGTGCTGGAGGAGGGGGCGGTCCGGGACGACATCGATCTCGACGCGCCCGAGGAGGCGGTGCTGGAGGCCCGGTTTCCCGGGGCGGACGGGGAGGTCCGGGCGATGCTCTACAACAGCACCTACACCGTCGGCAAGGGCACGAGCACCGATGATGACGGCGTCCTGCGCATCGACGGGTTGTTCGGTGGCGACTACACCCTGTTCGCCTGGGGCGCCGACGCCGGGCTGGTCAACGCCTGGTACGGCGAGGTCGAGGGCGAACCCACCCCGTTCACCATCGAGGACGCCGAGGTCCTGGAGCTGACGGTGGAGCTGGATCCCGGCGCCCGGCTCTCCGGGACCATCACCGACGACTACGGAGCCCCGGTGTACGGCGCCGCCGTGACCCTCACCCCCGATGGGGGCGACGGCTGGAGCACGGTGACCGATCGCGACGGCACGTGGACCATGGGCGGGCTGCCGGCCGGGAGCTGGACGCTGACGGTCACCTACGGGGCGTACTGCGCCGAGGATCCGGACTACGTGTCGGTCGCCTGGCCCGGCGAGGTCGACGCCAGCCGCGCCGAACCGCTGGAGCTCGCGACCGGCGAGCAACGAGACGGGGTCGATCTCGTCCTGCCGCGGGACGATGACCACGACGGGATGGGCGACCGCTGGGAGGCCGCCGCCGGGCTGGACCCCAGCCGGGACGACAGCGCCGAGGACCCCGACGGCGACGGCCTCACGAACCTCGAGGAGTACCTCCTGGGCACCGATCCGCTCAGTCCGGACGCCCCGGCCGCCGGCTGCCGGGGCTGCGGCGGCGGCGGCGGCGGGGCGCTGCTCGTCCTTCCCCTGCCCCTCCTCCTCGGGCGCCGGCGTCGATGAGCGGCGTGGAGGACCCGACGCCGGACCGTGTCCGAGGCCGGGTCCGCCTCGTCGTCGGGCTGGCGATCGGGGCCATCGCCCTCACCCTGGCGTTGTGGGGGGTACCGCTGCGGGCGGTCGGCCAGGCGCTGCGTGGCGCGTCGCTGCCCTGGCTGCTCGTCGTCGCCGCGATCTTCGTCTGGCAGCAGGCGATGCGGGCCTGGCGGCAGCTCCTCATCATCCGGGCCCTGCGACCGACGTCCACCTTCCGCACCAACCTGTCGATCCTCTGCATCAGCTTCCTGGCCATCAACACGCTGCCGGCCCGTCTCGGCGAGGTCGTGCGCCCCCTGCTGCTCCTCGACCGCGAGGGGATCCCCCTGGGCATGGGGTTCGCCGTCGTGTTCCTGGAGCGCGTCGTCGACCTCGTCGCCACCCTGGCCATGCTGCTGCTGGTGGCCTGGCTGGTGCCGATCCCGCCCGACCTGCCGGCCGCCGACTGGCTGGCGGTCGGCCGCGGCGTGGCCGGGGCCATGGTGGCGGTGGCCCTGGCCGGCGTCGTCGTGCTGCTCGTCTTCGGCCGAGGGATCGTGGCCCGGCTCGGACCGCTCGCCGACCGGGGCCCGCGACCCTGGCGGGCCGTCGCCCACCTGGTGATCCACTTCTCCGGCACCTTCCTCGTCGGACTCGACGCCCTGCGCAGCCCGGCGCGCCTGTTCGGGATCGCCGCGCTCACCGCGGTGACCTGGGCCGGCAGCGTCTGGATGTACCCGGCCGCCGCCGAGGCCCTCGGCCTGCACGGGATGGTCGGCTACGGCGAGGGGCTCGGCATCCTGGCGTTGACCATGATCGGCGGCGTCATCCCCGCGCCGCCGGGCATGGCCGGCACCTACGAGGCCTTCGTCCGAGCCGGGCTCGCGATCTTCGGTGTCGCCGGCCCCGGCGCTCCCCCGGCGGGCACCGCGCCCACCCTCGACGCCGCCGCCGTCGCCTTCGCCCTCACCATGCACTGGTGGGTCTACGCCGTCCAGGCCGCCACCGCGGCCTGGTTCCTCGCCGTCGACCGGGTGGACCTGCGCCGCCTGCTCCACCTCGTCCGCTCCGGGGCCTGGCGTCGGCCCACCGGGGACGAGGCGGCCATCACCGCCGGACCAGCTCCAGGGCCGCCACCGGCTCCCCCCGCTCCCTGAACTTCCGCTGGTAGTTGGTCTCCACGTCGTCCTCCCCCCAGGGAGACCCGTCGGTGAAGACATCGTCGACCCGGACGCGCACCTCCAGGGGCAGGCCGACGATCAGCTCCTGGAACCGGTCGAGGTTGGGGTGGTAGTCGGTCTTGATCCGCACCCGCCCCCCGGGCTTGAGGGCGTGGACGATCCACTCGGCGAAGGGCCGCCCCAGCAGGCGGTGCTTGGCGTGGCGCTTGCGGGTCCAGGGGTCGGGGTGGTTGACGTAGAGCGCATCGATCTCCGCCTCGGCGAACAGGTCGCCGAGGAAGCGCGCATCGTAGCGGAGCACCCGGCCGTGGCGGACCCCCGCGCGGCGCAGCTTGCGCGCCGTCAGCACGACCCGCTTGAACCGCAGCTCGATGCCCAGCCAGTTGTACTCGGGGTGTCGCGCCGCCATCCCGGCGAGGAAGAAGCCGTTGCCCGGGCCGATCTCGACGTGCAGGGGTGCCGGCCGCCCGAACGCGTCGGCCCAGCGCCCGCGAAAGGCGGGGCCCTCGGCCGAGGTGATCACCTCGGGCTTCCACTCCTGGTGCGCCTTCAGGTAGGGGTTGAGATCCGGCCGGGGATAGCGGTCGAGACTGCGGGTGCGGAAGCGCGGACCCTCCCCATCGGCGCGCAGCCCGTCGAAGGTCCGCCCGATCTCCTCCGGTCGCTCGCGGTCGTGGTCGACCGGGGGATCGCCCACCACCTCACCGGGCGGCTCCTCGTCGGCGGTGCCGCCCGGCTGGACCGGGCTCTCGGCGTTGGCCTTCCAGGCGGCGCCGTCGTCGTACAGCTCCTTCTTCCACACCGGCACCCGCTCCTTGAGGGCGTCGATGGCGAAGCGCCCGGCCTCGTAGGCGGCGTCCCGGTGCGGTGCGCTGACCGCGATCACCACGCTGGCCTCCCCCACGTCGAGCGTCCCCGTCCGGTGGACCATCGCCACCCGGACCTCGGGCCACCGGGCCATCGCCTCGGCGGCGATGCGCTCCATCTCGGGCACGGCCATGGCGGCGTAGGCCTCGTACACCAGGCCTCGCACCGGGCGGCCCTCGAAGTTGTTGCGGGTCACGCCGTGAAAGGTCAGGATCGCCCCGGCCTCGGGGCGGGCCACGGCAGCCTCCAGGGCGCGCGCATCGATGACGTCATCGGTCAACCCGATCATCATCCGCCTCCCAGGGGGGGAATGAACGCCACCTCGCAGCCGTCCTGCAGCGGGGTGGACGCCGGGACGTAGGCCTGGTCCACGGCGTAGAGCACCGGCATCGACAGCTCCGGCTGGCCGGCGAACAGCCGCTGGTGGAGCTGCCCGACGGTGGTCCCCTCCGGAACCTCGACCCGCTCGGCATCCCGGCCGCGGCGTTCCCGCAGCATGGCGAAGAACCGGACCGTCACCGCGAATCCGGGCTCCTCCGAACGCTCATCCGAACGATCGGCGTCGGGCTGGGGCGGGGTGTCGTCCGTAGGGATGCCCACCGATGTGGTCGCGGTGTCGTCGGACATGGCAGCCTCCGTACAGGGGATCCGCACGCGGGATCCGCAGGCGGGAGATGGGCGGGGAGCCCCGCCGGTGGCGGGAGGGTTATCCCGTTGTCCCCTGGCGGTGACCCCGAGCACAGGTAGGATGGCGGCGATGTCACGGTCCGGTCGCACCCCGTCTCCCCGACCGCCGGGCGGTCCGTGCCCGCTCGCCGTGGTCGCCCTCGCGACGTGGGCGGCCTGCGGGCCGCAGGAACCGGTGCTGGAGGGAGTGCCGTCGCAGCCGCTCCTGCAGGCCGCGCCGGAGGCCCCGGCCGCCGCCGCCGACCCCGAGGCCGGCTACGTGCGGCCGCCGGGGGTCCTCGTCGACGTCCACGCCCTGGGGGGACGCTCCTACCGGGAGATGCGGGACGTCATCGGCGAGCAGCTCGGCGACCTCATCGAAGTGGTCCCCCTCGCCGGGGGGGGCGGCCAGGAGATGCGGTTCGAGCGGGGTCGACTGCGGGTGGTCGAAGACCGGATCTACATGGTGGCGGTTCCCCTTCCCTCGCCCATGCGCCGCACCGACGCCCTCGTGGCCCTGGGGTTTCCGGCCCAGGCCGATCGCTACGTGATCCTGCACCGCGAGTACCGCCTCAACAACGCCTGGGGCTTCCGACGCATCCGGCTGAAGCGGGTCGGTCCCGACACCGAGCTGGTCCGCGAGGTCGAGGCCTGGCAGGAGGTGCCCGGAGAGCCGGCCGCGATCCGTTGACCCGGCGTTTCGCACCTGAAACCATGGCCCCGGGCCTCGGGCCCCGGGCCCGGACCGGGCCAGGAACCCATGGCCTGCATGGGCGCGGAGCGCGCAGATGATCGGTACGGCGACGACGCAGGCGACGGGCCGCCCCCCCCATCGGGGCGGACCCCGGCGGTCGTGGCCGATGGGGGGAGCGCTGGCGTCGCTGCTCCTCCCGGGCTGTGGCGACTGGCACCTGTTCGCCCGGCAGCCCGACCCGGTGGATCCCGTCGAGGTCGTCGAGGTGTTCCACCAGCAACCCCTGCCCCAGGTCGATGTCCTGTGGGTCATCGACGACACCGCCTCCATGAAGGACGAGCAGGCCGCCATGGCCGACGCCTTCGGGGGGTTCATCGACCAGCTCGACCAGCTCGAACTCTCCTGGCAGGTCGGGGTGATCACCACCGACGGCACCGGCCCCGATGCCGGGCTGCTGCAGGGCAACCCCTGGGTGATCCACCGCGACCTCGAGGACCCGGCGGCCGCCTTCGCCGACGCCGTCGACGTGGGCACGGACGGCCAGAGCACCGAGTCGGGCCTCGGCGCGGCGTGGCTGGCCCTCAGCGAGCCGATGATCTCCACCGACAACCGCGGGTTCCGGCGCCCCCAGGCAGCTCTGCACGTCGTCGTCCTCTCCGACTCCGACGACGACAGCGTCGACATCCTGGGCGAGGACCCCGCGGGGGCGTTCCTGGACTTCCTCGCCGACGAGGCCGCCCGGACCGGTGCCGACGCCCGCCTGTCGGCCATCGTCGGGCCGGTGCCCGAGGGATGCCCGGGAGCGTCCCCGGCGGAGATCTACACCGCGGTCGCCGAGGATTCCGGCGGCGTCGTGGCCAGCATCTGCGTGGCCGACTTCTCGGCGGTGGCGGCCACCATCGCCGACGCCTCGGTCGCCTGGCCCACCCGGTTCTCCCTCCAGGCCATCCCCGAACCGGACTCGGTCGCCGTCGAGTTCGACGGCACCCTGGTGTCGTCCTCCGGGTACGAGGTCGAACCCGCGGAGCGGCTGCTGGTCTTCCTCGCGCCCCCTCCGCCCGGCGTCGAGATCCGCGTCCGCTACATCCTGGCGGAGGCCTGATGGTCGCGACCCTGCTCGCCGTCCTGCTGTCGTCGCCCGCCGCGCCGGGTGCCCCGCTGGTGGCGACCTGGGACCTGGAGGACGACGATGGCGGCTTCACCACCGACGAGGTGGTGCCGGTGTGGGGCTGGGGCACCCCCACCGTCGGTCCGGACACCGTGCCGTCGGGCACCCACCTGTGGGGCACCGCCCTGGACGGCAACTACGTCAGCAACAACGACGCGGCGCTGGTGCTGCCGCCGCTCAACATCGAGGGCCTGACCCGGCCGGTGCTCCGCTACTCGCAGTGGCTGGCCCTCCGTCCCGGGGACCGCGCCACCCTGCAGGCCTGGTCCGGATCGGAGTGGGTGACCCTCGAGCCCGTCTACGGCTACCCCGACGACGGCGACGGGTTCTCGTCCACGGCCGGGGACTGGGAGCAGGTCTGGGTGGACCTGACCGGCCTGCCCGACACCAGCGACCTGCGCTTGATGCTGTCGACCGATGCCGCCGGGGTGAGCGAGGGGTGGTACGTCGACGACTTCGTCCTGCACGACGGAGACATCGTCCCGCCCCGCATCGAGGACGTGAGCGCCCCGGAGAGCTGGGACGACATGGGGGCGGGGCCGACCATCCAGGCCACCGTGTTCGACGACGTCGGCCTGGCCACCCTGCACGTGGTGTGGACCAGCGTGGACCAGGCCGACCAGCGCACCACCATGTCGAGCCTGGGCGGCGATCGGTGGCAGGCCGAGCTGCCGCCGATGGCGCCGGGCCAGGACCTGTGGTGGCACATCGAGGCCAGCGACGGCGCCAACGTCGCCACCTGGCCCCCCGACGGCGACCAGGTGACGTCGATCCACCTGCCGGCCCCGACCGACCTGCAGACCGCCGAAGGCCGGTTGTGGGGACTGACCGTGCCGCTGCAGTGGACGCCGCCCGAGAGCACCGAGCCGGTGGTCGGCTACGCCGTCTTCCGGGACGGCGAGCGCCTGGTCGAGACCACCGAGCCCGCGGTAGACGCGCCCGCCGAGGGGCCGGTCGACACCTTCACGGTGCGCGGGATCTTCGACACCCCCCAGGGCGTCCTGGAGGGAGACGACAGCGACCCGCTGGTGGTGGACGTCGCCGTGCCGGTCATCGACGCCATCAGCCCGTCGTCGGCGTGGCAGGGGGACCGCCTGCGGGTGCGGATCACCGGCACCGACCTGTTGCTGCAGGGGGACGAGGAGCACGCGCCGATCCTCGACCTCGGCAGCGACGTCGCGGTGGAGGAGGTCGCCGTCGACACCGTGGACGCCGCCAGCTTCCTCATCCAGCTCGACGACGCCGCGACCACCGGGCCGCGCGACGTCGTCCTGGAGACGGGCGGGCTGCGGCTGACCCTCGCCGAGGGGTTCACGGTGCTCGACGGCGCCGGGCGCCCGTCGCTGCTCGCGGTGAGCCCCGACAGCCTCGAACAAGGCGCCCGCTCGGTGCTCCGACTCTCCACCAACACCGCGTTCTCGTCGCCGCCGTCGGTGGACCTCGGGGAGGGCGTGGTGGTCGAGGAGGTGTGGGCCGACGCAAGCGAGCTGTGGGTGAGCGTGGCGGTGGCCAACGACGCCGAGGTCGGGCCCCGCCGGATCGAGGTGGACGACGGCACCCGGATCCTGGTCGACGACTCCCTGTTCCGGGTCCGCACCCGCGCCGTCTCCACCGGCGGCTGCTCCTCGGCCCCGGGCCCGCCTGCCCCCGCGGGGTGGGTCCTCGGCCTGCTGGCCCACGGTTGGTTCCGTCGCCGTCGCCTCACCGCAGCGGGCGGCTCAGGTCGGGGCGATGGAACCAGCCCATCCCCACCGACAGGGCCAGGGTGTCCGACGGGTTGTTGCGGGCGTACACCGTCCGCAGGAGGGTGATCGAGACCGTCCGGCCCCGCACCCCGAAGATCGCCAGCTTCCCGCCCACCTTGAGCTGGCTGGCCCGCAGGCTGCTGAACCCGTCCAGGCTGCTGAAGTCTGCCTCCCCGATGTCGACCCCCCGAGGCCGGATGAACCCGTACATCGCCGGCCCCACCGCCCAGGGCCGACCCGGCGACAGGCTCAGCTCCGCCGCCCCGCTGATCTCGTCTCCCGGCTTCTTGCCGTCCACGTCGACGGCGTTGGGGAAGCGGTACCAGTACCACCCCGTCAACCCCGCCCGGTACCAGCCTCGGCGGCCCACCCCGTCCGTCCGCCC
>RFKJ01000749.1 GCA_003694325.1 Deltaproteobacteria bacterium | reverse complement strand
GGCCAGGGGCGGCACCAGCCGGTCGACCCAGGCCAGGGGGGAGACGAACAGGGGGTCGCCGAGGTCCCAGGTCGGCTGGGGCCCGAGGGCGACGAGACCGACCAGCAGCGTGGCGGCGAGGAGGCGCCACCGCCGGCCGACGAGCAGGGCCGGCAGGCCGAGGAGGAGCGCGGGATGCAGGCGGAAGCGCTCGGGCACCGAGGACAGGCCGGCGAGACCGGCCAGGGGCAGGCTGGAGAAGCCGGCGGGTGGCGGGCGGGCCTGGGCCTCCGACCAGGCGGGCAGCAGCCAGCCCAGGTAGGGCAGCATGGGGAGGAAGGCGGCGAACAGCCCCGGACCGGGCCGCAGGATGAGGGCGACGATGCCGACCAGCAGGCCGGTGTAGACGTAGAACAGGCCCTGGATCCCGACCAGCAGGCCCGCGACGACGGTGTGGCCCCGCAGCAGGAGGCCCAGGGCGACCAGGCCGGGCCAGACGACACCGGACAGGGTGCGGCCGCCGGCGATCTCGTGGAGCATGACGGGGCTGGCGGCGACCAGGACGCCGGCAGCGAATGCCGACGAGGCCCGCGCACCGAGGACCCGACACAGCCAGGTCGCGGCCAGCACGTTGCCGAGGTGGTGCGAAAGCTGCATCAGGTTCCACCACAGCGGCCAGGGCTGGTCGGCGACCAGGGGGCCGAGCAGCAGGGCGTCGAAGGGGTTGGGGACGTGGTGCTGCAGCGGCAGGGCCCCGTCGGGCCAGCTCTGCATGGCCAGCTCGTCTCCATCGTGGGCCGCTGCCCAGAACAGCCACCACGCCCCGAGGAAGTCGCGGTGGGACCACGGGTGCTCGGGTCCCCACAGCACCCGGTCGAAGACCGCCAGGGGGCGGTGGAGCAGGCCGAGGGCCGCGGCGGCGGCGCCGGCCAGGGCGGTCGTGGTCCGCAGGGCGTCGGCGAGGCGGGAACGCACCCGCCCCGGTAACCAGCGAACCACCTCGGCAACCAGGGTTCGCCTCGCCGGCCGGTGGTCGGCGAGGGCGCGGGGCGCAACGCGCAGGCCCCGGTTACTCTCGGGCGGTGAAGGCCATCTGCCCGGGGATCCTGCTGGTCGCGCTCTCGGTGCGGATGTGGCTGGTGGACTGGGCGCGGGTGGTGGCGCCGGTGGACGGGCGCTGGCCGGCCGGCGGGATCTTCGACGGACACGAGCGCGGCTACGTGCTCGCCTTCCTCGGCCAGCCCCCGGATCCCTCGACCCGGGCCTGGCCGGCGCTCACCGGGCTGTACCGGCTCATCGGGCTGCTGTCGTCCGATCCGCGGGTGCTCGTCGGGCTCAGCGTGGTGGCCGGTGCCCTGGCGGCCGCCGGGGTCGCGGTGTGGGCCGGGCGCCGCTTCGGCACCGCGGCCGGGACCTGGACGGGGCTGCTCGTCGCGGTGCTCCCCGAGCAGGCCGCCTGGAGCACCAGCGTCTACAACGTGATCCTCCCCCATGCCCTGCTGGTGGGCGCGCTCCTCGCCCGGTCGTGGTGGGTTCGGGCGCTGCTGGTGGGGGCGGCGGTGAGCATGCGGGGCGAGCTGGCGCTGCTCACCCCCTGGCTGGGATGGCCGGGGCTGGTCGGGCTGCCGGTGGCGGCGGCCTGGTTTGCCCGGCTGGACGCTCCCTCCATCGGCGACCCCCTCCTCGCGCTGCGCCTCAACCTCCCGCTGCTGCGATACCTCGGGCCACCGGTGCTCCTCCTCGGCCTCCTCGCGGTCCGGGACCGCCGGGCCTGGCCGGTGCTCGCCTTCGCCCTGTGGACCCACCTGTGCGGCGCGGCCTTCATGGACGAGGGCGGGCGGCACGTCCTGGCCGGCGGGGTTGCCGCCTGCGTGCTGGTGGGGGTGGCGGCGGCGCGCTGGCGCCACCTGCCGGGCCTGGCGGCGCTGGTCGGGCTCGCCCTGGCCACCGGGCAGTTGCGGGCCGGGCAGCGGGCCACGCCGGACCTGGCGGCCGAGGCGCCGGCGGGAGCACCCCCGGCGGACTGCGTGGAGGTCACCGGCGAGCCCCCCATCGACGGCCAGCCCCTGCCCTCCCACGTCGGTCTGTGGACCGGCGAGGTGCAGGCCGACTGCGTGTTGTGGGGCGAGACGGCGGCCCACCGCCGCTGGTCCAGCCGGGGCCTGCAGGATCGCGCCCTGCGAATGCGGACGCTGTACCACCTCCAGCCGGTGGCGTTCCGGGACACTCCGGGCGGCGGCGTGCTGCTGCACCGGGTGGAACGACGGTGGTGAAGCGCGACCTGTGGGAAGCCGGGGGGCTGGTGGCCTTCGCCCTCGGCGTGCGCCTCGTGGCGGCGACCGCGCTGGGCGGGGGGGCGCCCTTCGGGCCCGACGGTACCGGCGCCGAGGCCGCCGTGGTGCTCGGCGATCACCTGTACGGGCTCCACGTCCGGCTGATCGGCCTGGTGGGCAGCGCCCGCACACTGAGCATCGCCAGCAGCGTGCTGGGCACCTGCACGAGCGGAACGCCCCGCATGTACGTCGCCGCCACGAACCCGGCCAGATCGCCCACGACACCGCCG
>RFKJ01000010.1 GCA_003694325.1 Deltaproteobacteria bacterium | reverse complement strand
GTGGAGGAACAGGTCGGTGATCGGGGGGCGGTCCCGGCGGAGCCACCACGGCGGCCGCAGGCGGCGCTGCAGGGCCGGCACGGAGCAGCGCAGGCGGAGGAAGTCGAGATCGTGCCGGTGGGCCCGCTCCTCGACACCGCCCAGCAGCCGGTGAAACCCGGGCCCGTCCTCGGGATGGACGAGGATGGCCGCGACCTCTCCCCAGCCGGCGACCCCCGGGCGTCGCCGGAGCTTGAGCACGGCCAGTCCCCGGAGCTGGCCACCGGCCCCGGGCAGGCCCAGCAGCTCGTGCCGCCCGCAGGGCCGGGCCTCCAGCTTCCAGCGGAGGGCCGCCGCGTCGAACACCGGCGTGGGGGCCAGCAATTCCCGCAGGCGGTGGAACAGCCCGTCGGCTGCGTCGGGGACGGCGGGCAGGAGCTCGACGCTGCCGCGACCGGGGATCATCGCGCTGCGCGCCCGTCGCAGGAGGGGGAGCAGCCGGTCGGACAGGGGCAGCAGCGTCCGGACGGCTGCGGGCAGCTTCGGGGTGGCCGGGGAGTCGGCGTCGCCGGCATGTGCCAGGTCCACCAGCGGGCGGGGTCGGCACACGGCGTAGAAGCTGCCTCCCACCGGGATCCGCCGCCAGCGGAAGACCTCGTAGAAGGGGAGCAGTCGGGCGGGGACGCCCGTCGCCAGGAGGGTCCGTCCCGCGGTCACCGCCTCGCGCATCAGGGCCATGGCCGCCATGGTGTCCCGGTGCTCGGGGGCGACCACCAGGTCGACCATCCAGGTAACCGGCCAGGTTCGCCCCCCCGCCCACACCCGATCGTCGATCCCCGCCCACTGACCGAGGATCTCGTCGCCCTCGACGGCGAGCAGGGTGAAGGGGGCGCGAGGGGAGGTGTCGGCGCCGGCGGTGCGCAGGAAGCGCCACCGGAAGTGGGCGTCGTCGCCTGCCCGATCGTTGTCGGGGTAGACCCGCCGGCGGAATTGCAGCACCCGGGAATGCCAGGCCTCCGACCAACGAACGATCCTCATGGGACCTTCCTCATGGGACCTTCCTCATGGGACCTTCCTCGTGGGACCTTCCTCGTGGGACCTGCAGCGTGGCGGGACCTCACCCGTGGGGCTCCGGCAGGCGGCGGAAGAACCACCGACTTCGGGCGACCAGCGGCCATCGGGCCAGCGCGCCGGGGCGGCTGACGTGGCGCCGGGCCTCGGGAAGCAGGCGCTCCTGCAGCTCGATGCAGTGGGCGCCCACGGCTCGCAGGTCCAGGGTGTCGGCCGCGCCGTCGGCGTAGGCCTCCAGGAAGCGGCGAGCCCGCCGGGCGGGCGCCGGGATCCGCCACGGGTCGCGGGGGCGCTGCCAGAACAGCGGCAGCACGAAGGTGGCGAGGTCGATGCTGATCGGGCCATGGGTCAGCCGGGGGTCGAGCCAGGATGCGCCGGCCCAGTCGATTATCCACAGGTCACCGGTACCGGCCTGGACCAGGACGTTGCTCGGTGAGAAGTCCCCGTGCAGGGCGGCGATGGGGACGGTCCCCGGCGCGCCGGCAAGCGAGTGGTCGCGGCGCAGCGCGGGGTCCGGCCGCAGGGCTTCGTGCACCGCCCGCAGCGCCGTCGCCGCCCGGTCGCAGAGCGCTTCCCAGCCGTCGTCGGCCAGGGCGTGCTGCAGCGGCCGCAGGTCGGGGATCCAGGCAAAGACCAGGCGCCCGGCCGCCCGGTCCTCTTCGACCAGCGGCGGGACACGGAACAGGCCGCTCTCCTCGCCGATGGCCCGGGCCCGGCGGCTCTTGTCGGCCTCGACGGCCGCCACCGCGGGATCCTGCTGCTTGCATAGCCGGTCGCCGACGCGCCGGACGCGGTTCCCCATCGGGGGCGCGGGCGACCGGCGATCGGGCATGGGAAGGGCCCCGGGGTGGAGGGTGTCACCGAGGGCACAGCGTATCGCGGAGCGTTCCCGCTTCACTTGCGGCCCGTTGCCGTCGCCCATAGGCTGGCGCGAGAAGCGGGCGGCCCGCGACGGATCTCGCGACGGGTGGCGCGACGGGTAGGAGGCCCTGCTGCACGGCGAAGACTATCGAAGCTCCCACCTGGGCAAGGGCGAGGACTACGACGCGATCTTTCGCGACCGCCGCGACCTGGCGCTGCACTGGGCGGTGGAGCGCCAGTTGCTCGACGAGATCGTGGCTCGCCGGTTTGGCGGGGGACCGTTCCGGGCGCTCGACTTCGCCTGCGGGACGGGTCGGATCCTGTCCTACCTCGAGGGCCGGGCCCGCGAAGCCACCGGTGTCGATGTCTCGCCGACGATGCTCGCGGTTGCCCGGCGCCGGGTCCGCACGGCGCGGGTCATCGAGGGCGACCTCACCCGCGAGGACCTGCTGGGCGACGCCCGGTTCGACCTCATCACCTGCTTCCGGTTCTTTCCCAACGCCCAGCCCGAGCTGCGGGCCGAGGTGATGGACCGGCTGGTCGCGCACCTGGCGCCCCAGGGCCTGCTGGTGTTCAACAACCACCAGAACCACCGGGGCCTGCGACGACGCCTCGTGCGCGCCGTGGGCAAGGATCCCGGCCACGAGATGCGCACCGACGAGGTCGACGCCCTGGTCCACGGGGCGGGCCTCCGGGTGCTGCGCCGGCACGGGATCGGCCTGCTGCCCCTCACCCACCGCATGATCGTGCTGCCCGTCCCGCTGCTGGCCCGGGTGGAACATCGCCTCGCGGATTCCCCGGTGTCGCGGCGCTGGGCGACCTCCATCCTCTACGAGTGCGTGCATGCCGACTGACCTCGACCCGGTGGTCCCGAAGTGGGGGGAGGATGCCTGACCACGCCACGCCGCTGTACGACCGGTGGCTGGACATCGGGCAACTCGTGGAGGTCCTCCGCCAGCAGCGGGTGGTCTTCCTGGCGTTCCTGGGGGCGGTCCTGGCAACGGCCCTGGTCGGCACCCTCCTGGTCACGCCGAAGTACCAGGCGGTGGCCCTGGTCCACCTGATGCCCCGCGCCGGCCAGGAGGTGAAGGTCGCCGAGGTGGTCGACAACTCCGGCGGATACCTGGAGAGCCGGGAACGGGCCCGCACCCAGATCCAGATCATCCAGAGCCGGAGGGTGCGCGAGGAGGTCCTGCGCCTGTACAATGACCTCGGCTACGACGACCTGAAGCCGACGCCGGAGGACATCGAGGCCTTCGGTCGGGCGTTGTCGGCCGGTCCCCGCGAGGACACGCAGCTCGTCGAGATCCGCGTGGTCCACACCGACCCGGAGCGGGCCGCCATCCTGGCCAACCTGGTGGCCGAAGCCTACCGGGAGGCCAGCCTCGAGGCCCGGACCGATGCCGCCCGGGAGACCCGGGTCTGGCTGAAGGGGCAGACCGGCGAGTACCGCCAGGCGCTGGATGCGGCCTCCGAGGCCGTGCTGCGGTTCAAGGAGGAGCACGACGTCGTCGACATCGACCAGAAGATCGACGGGATCACCGCCCGCATGAACGCCCTCCAGGAGGCGCTGGGGGCCGCCACCACCGAGCGGGTGCTGCTGGAGACGAAACATGCCCAGCATCGTCGTCTGCTCGACGCCGGACAGACCGACGTGCTCGCCGACACCCTCGGTGACCCGGGGCTGGACGCCCTGCTGGCCGAGAAGGCCCAGGTCGCCACCGCCGCGGCGGAGATCCAGGCCCGCTACGGCGACCAGCACCCCGACCATCGCCGGGCGGCCGCCCACCTGGCGCGGGTCGAGGGGCTCATCGCCGACGAGGTGCGCAACAGCGTCGACGCCGAGGCCGCCCGCCTGCGCACCCTGGTCATGCAGGAGCAGCGCCTCCACGAGGAGCTGGACGCGGTGAAGGCCGAGCTGCTCGAAAAGCAGCGCCTCCAGGACCAGTACGACGCCCTCAAGATGGAGTACGAGCGGGCCCGCGACGTCTACGAGCGCCTCGGGCAGCGGGAGACCGAGGTGGACCTGCAGGCCCACACCCGGCTCAACGACGTGCGCATCGTCGACTGGGCCGTCGCCCCGACCCGCCCCATCTCTCCCCGGCCGGCCCTCAACATGGCGGTGGCCCTGGGGGTGGGCATCGCCGGTGGCCTGGGGCTGGCCCTGCTCCGCCACCGCCTGGACGAGACCGTCGCGACGGGAGCCGACATCGAGGGGGAGCTGGGAGAGACGCTGCTGGGCCTGGTGCCGACGGTCCGAGAGGCCGACGACGACGGGCGGGTGCTGTTTCCGGCCCAGCACCCCCGGTCGATGGTCGCCGAGTCCATGCGCGGGATCCGCGGGGTGCTCATGACCATGCTGGGGCGGGGGCGCAGTCGGCGCATCGTGGTGACGAGCTGCCTGCCGGCCGAGGGCAAGACCAGCATCGCCACCGGGTTGGCGGTCGCCTACGCCCAGCTCGGGACCGACGTGCTGCTGGTGGAGGGCGACCTGCGGGCGCCGCGCCTCCACCGGATCTTCGGACTGGACCCCGATGGGCCCGGCCTCGGGGATGCCCTGGCGGCGGGGGGGGATCCCCAGCGCTTCGTCCGGGAGACGGAGATCCCCCGGCTGCGGGTGCTGACCGGGCGAGCCGACGCCGAGCTGCCGGGAGAGCTGCTGGCGTCACCGGAGATGAGTCGACTGCTGGATCGGCTGGTCGACCACCACCGGGTCATCATCATCGACACGCCGCCCCTGGGGCTGGTGGCCGACGCCGCGGCCCTGGCGGTGGAGGCCGACGGGGTGGTGGTGGTGGCCCGGCGGGCGGTCGTCCGGCGACAGGCGCTGGCCCGGCAGATCCGCCGGCTGCGCCAGATGGGGGCCCGGGTGCTCGGCGTGGTGCTCAACGACGTGCCGCCGGGGCGGGACGAGCGGCGCTACGGCTACGTCTACGGCGACGACGTCGAACCGGGCGGGGCGAAGGGAAGCGCCGCGCAATGAACGCCGGGCGGACTCGGCTCCTGGCGGACGGCGGGTGGCCTTCGCTGCTGCTCGGCGGCCTGGTCGGGGCGACCATCGTGGCCGCGCCGTGGGCGCCGCCGGCGCTGCTGGTGGCGGCGGCCTTCGCGGTGGCGGGGGCGGTGTGGCCGGCCATTCCCATCGGCGCGATCTTCCTCGCCATGCTGTTCGACCAGCTCGGCCTCACCGGGATGAAGGTGGCCGACCTGCCGGTCACCCTGTCCAAGCTCAGCGTGCTGGCGGCCCTGCCCTTGTGGGTCGTCCATGCGGCCCTGTACCGGCGGCCTCCGGTCCGCTGGCACCCGGTCCTCGGGGCGATGCTGGTGTTCATCGCCTCCATGGCGCTCAGCTTCGTGGCCGCCGGGGGCTGGTCCGACGATGGCTTCCAGCTCTTCATGGGCATGGGGATGCTCGTGGTGCTCGTCGGGCTGGTCCACGCGGCCCTGGCGGAACAGCCCCTGACCCGGGTCTACCGGGTGCTCAGCCTGGCGCTGGTGACCACCATCGGCGCCAGCCTGCTGCTGGGGATGAGCGGCGACGACGGCCGGGCCACGGGCACCTGGGAGGACCCGAACGAATGGGCCACCGTCGTGCTGCTGCTGACCCCGACCATGCTCGGCGGGCTGGTCGAGGACCGCAGCGTGGCCGCCCGCCTCCTGCGCGTGGCCCTGCTGCTGCTCGCGCCGGCGGCGGTCATCTTCAGCGAGTCGCGGGCCGCCTTCCTGGTCGGGATCCCGGTGGCGGGGGCGTTGGTGTACCTACTCCGACGGCACCGCGGTGAGCTGCTGCTGTGCGTGGTGCTCGCCGCCGTCGCCCTGCCGGCGAGCGGGCGGCTGGACGACGCGGTGGCGCGGTACCGGACCCTGGTCGACCGCATCCAGGGCACGGCCGTCGTCGAGGACACCAGCCTCTCGGAGCGCTCCGAGCTGCTGCGCCAGGGGGTCGACCTGTTCCAGGAACACTGGCTGGTCGGGGTGGCCCCGGGCAACTTCCGCACCGCGACCGGCTACATCCCCATCAAGGGGGGGACGAAGACGGCCCACAACACCTACCTGCAGGTCGCCTCCGAGCAGGGGCTCGTCGGCCTCGCCGCGTTGCTGCTGGTGGTCGTGGCCATCGGCCGCACCCTGTGGTCCGGCATGCGGGCCGCGACCGATCCGGTGGATCGCAGCCGGCTGGCCGGGGTGACCATCGGGCTGGCCGCCTTCGCGCTCATGGCGGCCACTCTCGGGTTGCTGACCCTGGCCTTCGCCTACCTGGTCATCGGCCTGGGGCTTGCCATCGACACCCAGGCCCGGGCGGCGGCCGGCGCGGCCTCGGGTGGCCTCTCCCGCGGTGAGGCCGACCCCCCGACCCGGCCGGGGCCCCTCGGCGTGGCGGCCTCCGCCGCCGAGCCCGGTGCCCGTGTCCGCTGACGCCCCCCCGCGACGGGGAGGAAACCTGGGCTTCCTCGGGATCAGCCAGGTGGTGCGGGTGCTGTCCGGGCTGGCCATCAACGTGATGCTGATGCGGTGGCTGGGGGTCGATGGCTTCGGGATCTACGGCTACGTCGCCACGCTGGTCGGGGTGCTGGCCTTCGGCAGCCACCTGGGGCTCAACAAGCTGCTCAAGCGCGAGATCGCACGGGACGAGTCCCGGGCGACCTCCCTGATCCCCGACGCCCTGCTGGCGGTGACTGTCAGCAGCCTCCTCACCGGCCTCGTGGTCGTCGCGTGGTCCTGGGGGCTCGACGGGCGCCCCTCCGTGGTGCTGGCCTCGGCCCTGGCGGCCGTCGCCCTGATGCTCCGCTCTCAAGCGACGGTGGTGGTCGCTGCGTTTCACGCCGTGCGCCGGATGGCGCTGGGGGTGGGCCCCCACCTGGTGGGCCGCCTCGTGCTGGTGGCGGCCACCGCGGGGTTGCTGGCCCTTCGACCGGACGTCGTCTCGGTCTTCGTGGCCCAGCTCGCCGACGGCCTGGTTACCCTCCTGCTCGTCCTCGTCGTGTTTCACCGCCGGATCGGGCGGATGCGGCGCCCGGGCCCGGCCAGCGCTGGCGCCCTGGCCCGGGAGTCGATCCCGTTCAGCCTCCACTCCTTGTTCGGCAGCGTCTACCTGAGCATCGACGTCATCCTGCTGCAGCAGCTCCGGGGCGAGGTGGAGGTCGGGATCTACCGGGCGGCCGCGGTGTTGATCGGGATGCTTCCGCTGCTCGCCGAGACGCTCAACGCCGGCATCTTCCCGCGCATGGCCCGCCACCTGGGCGACCGGGCCGCGGCCGGCCGCGAGCTGCGGTTCGCCGCGCGGATCCTGCTGGTCGTCGGAGTGCCCATCGCCGTCGGGGGGATGTTGCTGGCGGAGCCCCTGATGGTGCTGCTGGGCGGGGAGGCCTATGCTCCCAGCGCCGCTCCCTTCGTGCTGATGGCCCCCCTGTTGCCGCTGCGCTACCTCAACAACGGCTTCGGAATGACTCTGTCCAGCCTCAACCGGCAGCCCGCGCGGACCCGCGGCGTGCTGGCCGCGGCGTTGTTCAACCTCGGGACGAACCTCGTCGCCATCCCGCTGTGGGGCGCCATGGGGGCGGCCGCCACGACCCTGCTCACCGAGCTGCTGCTCACGACCTGGTACGGGCTCCAGGTGCGCCCCCTGGTGGACCGCCTCGACATCGGGTCCGTCCTCGTCCGGCTGCTGCCGGCGACGGTCGCCATGACCGCGGTGCTGCGAGCGCTCCCCGCCCTGCCGG
>RFKJ01000061.1 GCA_003694325.1 Deltaproteobacteria bacterium | reverse complement strand
GGTCCGGCGGGAGGGGCGGCTGGGGACGCTGGCGGCCCTCGTTGCGGCATTCGGGCTGGTCGCCGGAAGCTGGTTCTCCTGGCGCCTGGGCTACTACGGCCAGCTCCTGCCCAACACCTTCTACGTGAAGGTGGGGGCGACCGGGGACCAGCTCCTCCGGGGGCTCGTCTACGTCGGGCAGTGCGTCCAGGTGGTCTGGCCGCTGATCGTCGTGCCGCTGGCGGCGCTGTGGCTGCCGGTGGAGGCGGGGCTGTCGGTCGGTGCCCTGCTGCTGCTGCTGCACACCCTCTACGTCGTCGCGGTGGGGGGGGACGTGTTCTGGGGCTACCGGTTCTACGCGGCCTACCTGCCCATCGGCGCGCTGGCCGCGGCCAGCGTCATCCGCCACCTGCCGGTCGGGCCGCGCCTGCGCGTCGCCTGTGCCGGCCTCGCCCTGGTCGTCAACCTGTGGTGGATGGCCACCAGCAGCCAGCTCAACATCGACACCGGGGTCTCCCGCGACGGCATCGAGGTCGGCCGCTGGCTGGCCGAACACGCCCCTCCCGATGCCGTGCTGGCGACCAACATCGCCGGCAGCATCCCCTACGCATCCGGGCTGCGGACCATCGACACGCTCGGACTCAACGACCGCCACATCGCCCATCGGCGGGTGGAGACCATGGGCCAGGGGCGGCCCGGCCACGAAAAGGGGGACGGCGCCTACGTCCTGGACCGGGCCCCGGACTACGTGCTGTTCGCGAGCAGCCGGGGTGCCCGGCTGCCGAAGTTCCTGGGGGATCAGGAGCTGTACGACAGCGACGAGTTCCACCGGCTCTACGATCTGCACGCCTACGACATCCGGGACGGGCTGCGGGTCTGGATCTGGGTCCGGCGGGCCGAGGCCGGGGGCAGGGGACTGGATGCCACCCCGGTGTTCATCCTCCGGGACCCCCGCAGGGAGACCTCCGAAGGCCAGCCGGGCGCCCGGCCCCTGCCCCGACGGGGGAGCGCCCTGCCGGCTCCCGAGCCCCGTCCGGAGCCGCCGACCGACTGAGTCGACCTGCACGTCCGGCGTGCCTGCCCCCCATGGGTGGCGTTAGGCGCCGGTCTCGTCGGCTTCCACTCGCACCCAGCCAACCGGAGCACGCCATGGGCAAGCGCTACCTGTCCGGAATCCAGCCATCGGGGATGTTGCACCTGGGCAACTACTTCGGCGCCATCCGGGTCCACGTGGAGCACCAGGATGACGCCTTCTACTTCATCGCCAACTACCACGCCCTCACCTCGGTCCAGGATGCGGACACCCTGCGGCGCAACACCTTCGACGTGGCCGCCACCTACCTCGCCTGTGGTCTCGATCCGGACCGCGCCGTGCTCTACCGGCAGTCGGACGTCCCCGAGGTGTGCGAGCTGATGTGGTTGCTCATGACGGTGACCGGGGCGGGCCTGCTGGAGAAGGGGGTCTCCTACAAGGACAAGCGGGCCCGGGGCCTGCCGGCCTCGGCCGGACTGCTGACCTACCCGGTGCTGCAGGCCGCCGACATCCTGTCGGTGGATGCCGACGTCGTCCCCGTGGGCGCCGACCAGGTCCAGCACGTCGAGTTCTGCCGGGACATGGCCGCCAGCTTCAACCACCTGTACGGCGAGGTGTTCAAGCTTCCGGAGTACGAGCTCGGGACGCCGGTGCCGGTGCCGGGCATCGACGGCCAGAAGATGAGCAAGTCCTACGACAACCACATCCCGATCATGATGCGGGGCAAGGCGCTCAAGAAGCGGGTCATGTCCATCCGGACCGACAGCACCCCGGTCGAGGAGCCCAAGGACCCGACCACCTGCACGGTGTTCGCCCTGTACAGCCTGCTCGCCACCGAGGAGGAGAAGGCCGAGATGGCCGCGGCCTACCGAGCGGGGGGCTACGGCTACGGGCACGCCAAGCTGGCCCTCCTCGACAAGCTCAACGAGCACTTCGGCCCGATCCGGGAGCGCTACGATCACTACGTGCGCCACCCCGACGAGGTGGAGGAGGTGCTCGAGCGGGGCGCCCGCACGGCCCGGGCCATCGTGCGGGCGACGACCGACCGGGCACGGGCGGCCTGCGGCATCGACTGAGCGGCGTCCCGTCGGGGGGCGTGCTCAGTTGCAGCGGTTGCGCCCCCCTTCGAGGTTTTCCGCCAGGCGCTGCATCAGCTCGCTCTCCTCGTCGAGCCCGGCGCCGTTCTCGCCCGCGACCTCGAGGGTGTCCGCGGCGATGGACAGGCGCTCCTCGGCCTCGGCCACCCGCCGGTGGGCTTCGGCGGCGGGGATGACCCCGTCGCAGAACTCGCCGGCCGCCGTCAGGGCGTCGACCTCGTCGAGGAGGAAGGCCATCTTGAACACGCCGAGGTCATCGGCCCGGGGGCTCTCGTCGCCCAGCTCGGCGCTCACCCAGGACTCGCCGCCTTCGAAGCCGACGGTCAGGTCATCGTCGCCCCGTCGGCCGGTCTCGGCGTCCTCGTACTCCAGGTGGAAGCTGACGAGGCGCTCTCCGATGTCGGCGAGCCCGTCCGCCGGCGCGTCGGCCGGCGTGTCGCCGTCGGTGGAGGGGTCGCGCTCCAGGATGACCGCCATGCCGCCGTCGTTGTTGCTCAGGAACAGGGTGGCGGCGCCGAAGGCGAGCGTGGCCCCCGGGTCGTCGAGGGGGGCGCCGATGGCGTCCACGAACCGCCAGCCCTCGGCGGTCCGCAGCTCGACATCCAGGTCGTAGGCGATGGGGCTGACCAGGAAGTCGAAGGCTTCCTCGAACACCGTTCCGATGCGTTCGGGGTCGGGGAGGTAGACGTAGTTGCCGCCGCGCACCTCGCTCATCAGCTCGGCCAGATCGTTGCCCATGTCGATGCCGGTGCCGAACACCGTAAGCCCGATGTCCTCGTCGGCATGGCGGGTCACCAGCCCGACGAACTCGTCGTCGCCGGTGGCCCCGACGTTGGGCATGGCGTCGGTGAACAGCATGACGCGGTCCTCGAGCCCGGCGTCATCGGCATGGAGTTCGACCTGTCCGTAGGCCTGGCGGAGGCCGGCACCGATGTCGGTGGCGCCCCGCTCGTGAAGGTCGGCGATGGCATCGCGGAGCGCCACCCGTCCGGCGTCGTCCATGACGGTGGACGGCAGGCGGACCTCGGCCTGGTCGTCGAAGGCCACCAGGGCGACCCGGTCCTGTGCGTCGACCCGAGTCGACAGGTCGCGCAGGGCCGTCTTGACGGCGGAGAGCTTGCCGTCGGCCATGGAACCGCTGATGTCCACGGCGATGGCGAGGTTGAGGGGGCGCCGCTGCCAGGTGTCGGCGTCGAGGTTGGTGCCGAAGCCCAACTGGACGAGCATCGCGCCATCCATCGGCAGGGTCGAGGCGGCCGCCCGGGGACAGAGGAGCTGGTCGCACGCTTCGCCGGACAGGGGAAGGTCGTGTTCGCTGAACAACCCCTCGGGAGACCAGTCGTCGAGGCCGGGAACGAAGCCCTGCTCGATGAGTTCACGGACGTAGCCGATGTCCTGGGAGCCTCCCGGCGTGACCCCGTAGTCGCCGCTGCCCATGCCACCGCTTCCCACGTCGGCGTCCATGGAGGTGCAGGCCGTGGCCAGCAGCAGGGAGAGCAGGAGGGGGGAGGTGGAGGATGGACGGGTGGTCGGCATGGTGGACTCCGGGTTCGCCCGGTGGGGAAGCAAGCACCGTGCCGGCCGCGTGGAGCGCGATGAGGCGCGGATCGTCGCCGAGTGCCCGGAGGGGGGTGCGGCGGGACCGCGACATGGGCGTCGCGGTGGATCGCGGGGTGGGTCCATCGACGAATCGTGGATTTCGTCATCCCGGACCCCGGTCGGCGCGTGGTGGGCGCTGGCATGGCGGTTGCTTAGCTGGGAGGCGTGCGACGTCGGTCGGTCATCACTGCGCTCTGCCTGTCGCTGCTGGTCCTGGCGGTCGGGGCGCTGCTCGCCCGGCCGGTGGGGCGGGCGCTGGGCCGCCAGCTCGTGCGGGACGATCCCCTTCCGCCGGACAGGCTCCCGGCGGATGCGTTGGTGGTGCTGGGCGGAGATGTCCACAAGCGGGCGCCCTATGCGGCCACCCTCTACACCCGGGGGATCGCGCCGCGCATCGTCGCGGTGGGGGGGACCGCCGAGCAGGGAGCGCTGTCGGAGGCCCGCAAGACCACCCGGGTCCTGCTGGCCCACGACGTGCCCGAGGACGCCATCGTCGCCCTGGGAATCGACGAACCCTCCACCGCCGAGGAGGCCCGCGCCGTCGCCGAGCTGGTGCGGCTGCGGGGGTGGCACCACCTGGTGGTCGTGACCTCGCCGTACCACACCTTTCGGGCCGGCCGGGTGTTCGACCGGGCGATGCCCGACGACGTCGAGGTGTCCATGAAGCCCTCCCCGCTGGACCCCTTCGACCCCGAGGGCTGGTGGCGGGACCCCCGCTCCCGGCGCCTCGTCCGCAACGAGTACGGCAAGCTGGTGCTGTGGTGGATCGAGCGCTGAACCCGGGAGGCACCTCGTGTCGCGGCAGGGGCCGGGGTCGTCGCGATAGGTGATTGGTCCAGGAGGCTGCCATGCGTCTCGTTTTCGCCCCGTGGATGCTCCTCTCCCTGTTGCTGCCCGCCTGTGGGAGCGACGACGGGATCCAGGTCCACAACACCGGGCCCGAAGCGACCATCGTGGAGCCGGCGGACGGGGCCAGCCTGCCGGAGGGGCAGCCCGTGGCGCTGGTCGGCGTCGTCGCCGACATCGACGACCCCCTGGCCGACCTGGTGGTGACCTGGCGGCTGGATGGGGTCGAGGCCTGCGCGCCGGCGGCACCCGACGCCGAAGGCAACACCCGGTGCGAGGTGGAACCGGCGGTCGGCAGCCACGATGTCACCCTGGTCGTGACCGACCCGGAGCGGGCGCCCGGGCAGGCCAGCAGCAGCTTCACCGTGGTCGAGACCCACGCCCCCAGCGCCGAGATCACCGCGCCCGAGGACGGCGCCCACTACGTCGCCGGGACCCTGGTCAACCTGGAGGGGGTGGTGGCCGACTACGAGGACGGCGCCGCCGAGTTGACGGTGTGGTGGGAGAGCACGGTCCAGGACCTGTCGGAGCTGGATGTCGTCGTGGACAGCGACGGGACGGTGACCGCCTCGACGACCCTGGAGGTCGGGGCCCACGCTCTGTCGCTGCACGTGCAGGACACCGACGGCAAGACCGCGTCGGACACCATCACCCTGAGCGTGACCGAGGGCAACAGTCCCCCGACCTGCGCCATCACCTCGCCCGCCGACGGCACGATCTTCAACGTCGAAGACGGGGCGGCCATGTCCGCCACGGTCGCCGACCCCGACCAGGCGCCGGGCAGTCTCGACGTCTCGTGGTCCAGCGACCGGGACGGGGACCTGGGGGCGGCGACCCCGGACGAAGCCGGGCTGGTGGAGAGCGTGCTGCCCCTGTCTCTGGGGGATCACACCGTCACCCTGGCGGTGCAGGACACCGAGGGGGAGCTCTGCACCGACCACGTGGCGATCCGGATGGACTCGGCGCCCACGGTGTCCATCACCTCGCCGTCGGGCGGGACGGTGGTGGACGCCGGGGTCCCGGTGGAGGTCGCCGTCGTGGCGACAGACGCCACCGATCCCGAGGATGCGCTGGTGGTGACCTGGTCGAGCAGCATCGATGGCGTGCTGGGGACGGGCAGCCCGGACAGCGGAGGCGACCTCTCCTTCACCCTGACCGGGTTGTCGGTGGGAGCCCACACCATCACCGTGGAGGTGGAGGACACGGCGGGCTTCTCCTCGACGGACCACCTCTCGCTGACGGTCAACGGCCTGCCGTCGGCTCCGGTGGTCAGCATCGAGCCGGCGTCCCCGACCACTGAGGATACGCTCACCGCGGTCATCGACACCCCATCGGTGGATCCCGAGGGAGGAGCGGTCAGCTACAGCTACGCCTGGACCGCGGATGGCGACGCGACGCCGGCGGTGTCGGCGACGGTGCCGTCCTCCAGCACGAGCAAGGGACAGGTCTGGGAGGTCACCGTCACCCCGATCGACAGCCGAGGAAGTGCCGGGACCGCGGCCACCGCCGCGGTCACCATCCAGGACTCGCCGCCGGTCCTGACCACCGTCAGCCTGTCGCCGGATTCGCCGCGGGTCGACGACACGATCACCGCCAACGCCTCGGCGACCGACGTCGATGGAGACGTGGTCAGCTTCTTGTATGCCTGGACGGTGGACGGCATCGCCGCCCCGGCCACCGGGGCCAGCCTGCGCAGCGGTTTCTCCAAGGGCGACGTCGTGGAGGTGACCGTGACGCCGACGGCGGACGGACTGGACGGCGACAGCGACACCGCCTCGGTGACCGTGGTGAACACGCCGCCGACGGCCCCCGTCGTGTCGATCTCGCCCTCCGACCCCTACGCCGGCGTCGATCCCCTGACCTGCGCCATCGACACCTTCTCTTCGGACGCCGATGGTGACGATGTCACCTACGCCATCGCCTGGACGGTGGACGGGGCCGATGCCGGGGTGACGGGCTACACGGTGCCCCGGACGGCGACCAGCCCCGGCGAGTTCTGGGTCTGCGAGGTCACGCCCTCCGACGACGAGGATACCGGCGAGAGCGGTACGGCCTCGGTCGTCGTGCTCGGCGACCCGGTGGACTACGCCCACATCCAGTACCCCTGCACCCTGTCGCTGGGTCCCGACGTCGACCAGGATGTCTACGGGTGGGTCTACGAGGCCGGGGTGACGGACGACGTGGGGGAGGGCGC
>RFKJ01000748.1 GCA_003694325.1 Deltaproteobacteria bacterium | reverse complement strand
GCGGGCGCAGTCCACCGCATGACGGCCGGCAAGAGCCCGGCAGCGCTCGACCTCCACGGCCAGGTCGCCCGCCGGCCGGGCGTCGAGCACCCGAAACGCGCAGTCGGCCGCATCCCCACAGACGCCGAGCAGCACGTCCGTGCCGACCGATTCGTCGCCGAGCCGCGCGGCCACCCAGGCCAGCCGGCAGGCCTCCTCCCAGCGACCGGCCCGGGCGCAGACGGCCACGGCGACGGCCGGGTCGTCGACTGCGGGATCGTCGACCGCCGGGTCCTGCCGCGCGGAGACGGCCTCTCGCAGGCACCAACCCCACACGTCCTCCCGGTCGGCATAGGGTGCGCACCTGCGTTCCACGGCCGCAGGAAGGTCGGCGCCCGGCGCGCTCCCCGCCGGTCCCGCCCCCCGGCAGCCGGCGGCGACTATCGCTGCAAGTGCGGCGACGCGGCCCGCCGGCGGCAGGCGTCCCCCGCCGAGCCGTCGAGGAGCTTGCACAGGGACTCCTGCTGGCTTCGCGTAAGCTGCCGTCCGGCCCGTTCGATCCACAGCGACACGCCCGCGCCCCGGACGACGGGATCGGTGATCGCCGCTGCCGCGTCCCAGGCGGTGTCGAACCGGTCGGCGGGAATCGCCTGCAGCCGGTCGTACAGGCACAGGTCGCGGGCCTCGGGCCCGACGCAGGCGGCGCAGCCATCGTCGGGACGGCAACGCGCCCCGCACGAGGCCAGCAGGAGCGACAGCCAGAGCCACACCGCTCACGCCTCGCGCGACAGCAGGAGGGCCGGAGAGAACCGCGCCTCGGACGGCTTGGGGACTCCGACGATCCGACGGTCGGGCTCCGCAGCGAGGTCCACCGGTTCCCGGGCCCGGCCATCCGGGCCGATGGGCACCACGGTCGGCCTGCGTCGCCCTTCTTCCCCGACGGCGGCCACGACCACCGCCAGGCCCCCCGGGTCGATGGTCACCAGCGAACCCAGGGGAAACGGACCCTTGTAGCGAGCAAACGCAGCCACGAGCCGCTTGTCCGCCCACGGCAGCCCCCCCTTGACCAGCGAGTCGAGGACCCCCCGGGGGGCCCGAGCCTCGTGTCCCTCCGCAAAAAGGCACGCCGCGACGTATTCCTCGACCAGCGCCAGGCAGCGACCCGGCATCGCCCCGGCACCGCCCGCCCGGACGCTCACCGCGTCGTGCAACAACAGGGTCAGGGGCAGAGCGGTCTCGCCCAGGCCCTCGAATCGCAGCAGGGTCCGGACCGCGGCATCCGGCTCCCGGCCCCGGGCGAACCCGCCGAGCAGGCCCGCCAGCCCCAGGGTGAGGACATCGGCGAGGGGAAGGCCCAGCCACAGCGCCAGCCCCACCAGGTCGACGGCGACCATCACCCGGCGGGTTGCCGGACCGACGGGTTCGGCCGGATCCCGAAGGGCGGCGAGGACCTGGAACACCCCGCTGTGGGACCGCATGCTGTCGATGACGAGCTGGAGCGTGCGCCGGAGGGGAAGGAGCGACGGCCGGGCCCCGGCGCCGACCTGCTCGTAGAGGGTATCGACCATGTCGAGCAGGCTGCGGTACAGCCAGACCGCCAGCCGGTCGGGGTCGAACCGGAAGGAGGCGATGGCGTCGCCCTCGGTCCACCCCAGCGCGACGTGGTCGTTGGCGGGCCACTCCAGGCGGCGATCCGCAACCCGCAGGGCCTCTGCCAGCGCCGCGGTGAGCGACTCGATGTCGGCCCGCTGCGCCCCGCGGCGGAAGGTCAGCTCGTTGACACCCGTCGGCGCCAGGCGACGGTGCAGCGAAGTGATGCGCTCGTACAGCGCCAGGTCGGCCCGAAGCAGCCGCCCGTTGATGAACGCCTCGTCCTGCAGCAGCCGGAGCTGCAGCTCCGGCTCGCCCTCGGCGAAACCCTGGTCCAGCGCCTGGCAGAAATCGTCGATGATCCGCTGAACGGCTGCGTTGTTGGGGTCATAGAGCCGCAGCGCCCGACTCAGCGAGAACAGGACGTTGACGACCTCGGTGCCCACCCGCTGCAGCGAGTCCACGGCTCCTGGCGGACCGGTCATTGCGCGCCTCCCCACCGACCCAACACCGTCCGGGCCGCTGTCTTCACCTCGGCGGCGAGCAGCCAGCGGCGGGAGGACTTGCGCAGGGCGTCCCGGGCCGCCTCCGTGCCGATGGCCTCGAGGGCCTCCACGGCGAGCAGTTGCAGGGGCACGAGGTTTCCGCCGCCCCAGGCGGTGTGCTTGGCGAGCAGCCCTTCGAAGTAGTCGATGGTCCGCGGGTCCCGCACCCGCGCCAGCCCCTCGAGGATCGCCCGCTGCTCCTCCAGGGAGTGGGTCTCGAAGTCGGGATGCTCCGCGGCCGATCGCAGCAGCCAGGTCACTCGCGGGTCGCCGGAGGACGACAGGATCTCCAGGGCCATCAGCCGGTTGTCGGGGTCCGGATCGCGCAGGGCATGGCCGAGCGCGACCCGGGCGGTCTCGTCGTAGCGGCCACGCATCGCCCGGAGCGCCGCCTTGCGGACCACGCCCAGGGGCGAGTCCAGGGCCCGGACGAGCGCGTGGACGGCCTCCCTGCCCCCCACCCGTCCCAGTGCCTCCACCGCGGCGACCACCTCGTCGGGGTCGTCGGACTGCAGCCGCCGCGCATACAGCGGAGTCAGGTCCACCCCCGCCTCGGCGAGGGCGTCCTGGATCCGCGCGGCGAGGTCCGGCGCATCCAGCGTCTCGAGCAGGGCCAGCAGGCCGTCCCGGCCGACGGGGACGAGACGCAGCACCACCGGCATCAGGGGGTCGGGATGCCGGGCGAGCAATTCACCGAGGCGCTGCATCCGGGGCGGCTCCAGCAGCGCCTCCCGCACCGCGCGCAGGGCCGGGGTGCCGTCGACATCCGGTTCGGCGACCCGGCCGAGCATGCGTGCCACGCCAGCCGCATCGCCCCGAGCCAGGGCCGCGTCGTACACCCCGAGCACCATCGGGCTGGCGGTCTCCGCGTCCGGCCCCTCGGCGGTGGCGGCAATCGCCAGGAACCGGGCCAGATCCACCGCCTGGTCCCAGGCATCTCGCAGCTCCCGGGCCAGCTCCTGCTCGTTGTCGCTCGCGGCGAGCGCACAGCGGGCCCGCTGCACCCAGGCCGCGACGTCCTCGGTGTGGAGGGCGCGCACGTCGGTGGCCGACATCGCGAGCTCCGCTCCGCCCGCCTGATCCGAGGACCGCAGGCTGCGCCCCGCCCGGCCGGTGACCAACCCCGAAGCATCGCCCTCGTGTACGGCCGCGCGCTCGGCGAACCGGTCCACCGCGTAGTGCTGCACGTGCCGGAGGTCGGCCCGCCACAGGCGGGTCACCATGTCCTCGCCCTCGGGGGGTTCCTCACTCAGCAGTTCGACGAACCGCTCCAGCTCGTCGCCCTCGAGTCCCGGCAGGAACGTCAGCTCGCGGACCCCGTCGAGGTACAGCCGGAACAGGTAGGGCGGGCGGTTGTCGGAATCGGTGACCGGCTCCCCATCCACGGCCACGCCGAAGGGCGCGATCCGCACCGTCACCGGTCCATCTCGCACCACCGCGGCCACGGCGTCGCGCAGCTCGGCGCCCATCTGTTCGACGATCCGTCCCTCCCCCCGGTACAGCCGGATCCCACGGATGTGCTTGTCCAAGGCCGTGAACATGGCCTGGAGGCGCTTGTGGAGAGACGGGCTCTGCGACGGTTCCACGGGAGAGGCCCCTGGGGAGACGGCCGGGCGTTCCGTCGCATCATATGCCGGCAAGGCCGCCTTTGACCCCCGGAGGCTATCCCTCGACCAGCATCACCGACACGTCCGCGGCCACGTGGGCGCCACAGGCATCGTCCAGCTCGAAGGAGAACAGCACCGGCTCGGCCGGCAGGGCGTCGAAGCTGTCGATGTCGAGGGGGAGCACGTCTCCCACCAGCTCGGCGGTGTCGCCGTCGACGGGGGTCAACGGGCGCGGCAGGGAATGGTAGCCCCCCAGCCAGGCGTCCGGCCCGATGACCGAGAAACTCACCACGGGGTTGTCGGGATCGGCGAGATCATCGAGGTTGCCGGGCTTCACCCCGGTGCAGCGGAGGCTGCCGAAGACGTGGAGCGCTCCCTGGACCCCGCGATAGACCGGCAGCGGGTCGCCGTCGATCAGGCCCTGGAAGCTCGACTCCCCGGTGCCGATCTCGCAGGTTGCCGCCGACGGTGGGTGGTCCTCGCACCGCCATTCCTCGCCGTCCGCGGTGTCCGCTGCTCCCTCGCGGGAGGAGGATCGGCAGGCGAGGAGCAGGCCGACGAGCAGCGCGGGTTCTATGGCCGGGCGCCGTCGAGGATCCACTGGCGGATCATCGCGATGCCGGCGTCGTCCAGGGAATCCCAGGGCGGCATCGGGTCACCCATGCCCCGAGCGTCGGTGACCTTGACGTACAGGAAACTCTTGTCCAGATCGCCGGGCGCCACCCGCAACAGGCCCTCGGCCACCGCGAGCTCGTTTTCACAGGGGTCGTTCATCAGCGAGTCGTAGGCGTCGTCGCCCTCCAGCAGCAGCCCCCCGGCAACGGTGGCGGGCCCGTGACAGCCGGCCCCGCCGCAGGAGCCCACCAGCACGGTCTCCTGCAGCTCGGCGAAGGTGACGGGAGCCGCGTCGGCACCCGTGTCGTCGCCGCTCTCGCCGCAGGCGACGATGAGCAGGGAGGGCAGCAGCGGGAGGAGGGACCACTTCGGTGACACGGACTTCCCCAGGAGCGGAGGCCGCTCGCACGGCCCCTACCTTGCCACGAAATGTCTCGGGCGCCAAGGGCGCCTCGCTGCCCCGGAACGGCGGCGCAGTTCAGGCGCGGTCGGCCCACGGAGTCATCGCGCGCGGCCGGGCCGCCGAGCCCACGGCCGGCGGGCCCACGGCTGCAGCGCCCCCCGCACGGGACCACCAGGTGTACGCACGCCCGGGTACGGACCCTTGTTGCCGAATGTCTCACAACCCGCCCGCAAGCTCACCGATGGGACCGAGGCACTCTATCCTCAGAGCATGTCACGCCTCATTCCCTTCGGACTGCTCGCCCTCCTCGCCACCTCGACCGTCGCGCGTGCCGACGACATCACGGCCGACGCGGGCGGCCCCTACTCGGTCGACGCCGGCTCCGCCGTGACCCTGGATGCCAGCGGCACGAGCTACGACTCCGGTGACTGCAGCACCCCGGAATATCGCTGGAACCTCGACGGCAGCGGCAGCACCTTCACGTCGTGGAGCACCGACCCGACCGCCACCTTCGACGCGACCGGCCTCGACGGCCCCGATTCGGTCGATGTCGTGGTGCAGGCGCGTACGGACTGCGATGGAGACACCAAGACGGACTCCGACTCGACGACCGTGGTCATCAACAACGTGCCACCGGTGATCACGGCCATCGACGGCCCCCCATCGGCGCGAGTCGACGAGTCGACGGATTGGACCGTCCGCTACAGCGATGTCGAGACTGCCGACACCCACTCCGTGACCTGGGACTGGGGCGACGGCGCCTCCAGCACAGGCGCGACGGCGAGCCACGCCTGGACGACCGCAGGCACCTACACCGTCACCGTCACCGTCACCGACGATGATGGGGGCAGTGACAGCGCCTCGACCGACATCGAAGTGAACGATCTCCCCGCTGGCGACACGGGTGCCGCCAGCGACACCGGTACCGGCACCGGCACCGGTGGCGCCGATACCGGCGTGACAGGCGGGACCTCGGGAGGAGGGACCGACGCGGGGACCTCCGGGGGCGCCGATACCGGCGTGACAGGCGGGACCTCGGGAGGAGGGACCGACGCGGGGACCCCCG
>RFKJ01000747.1 GCA_003694325.1 Deltaproteobacteria bacterium | reverse complement strand
CCCTCCCAACCTCCCCGGGATCCCATGGCCGGACCGACGCCGCGCGCTGTCCGCCTCGCCCCGGTGATTCCCCTCCGCCAGAGGACTCTCATGCCCTACCATCAGCTCCTCGCCCGCAGCCCCATGCAGGCGGTGGCCAGCTTCACCCGCGGTGGGCTGCAGCCCGGCCAGATCGGCGCCGTCTTCTCCCGCGCCGGAGTCGGCAAGACCGCGTTCCTCACCCAGCTCGCCATCTACAAGCTGCTGCGCGGGACCGACGTGCTGCATGTCTCGCTCAAGGACGTCGCCGCCCACGTGCGCAGCTACTACGACGAGCTGTTCAACGCGCTGTGCGCGGGCGTGAGCCGGGACGAGCGCCACGAGGCCGCCGTGGCCATCGAGCGGCACCGGGTGATCCACTCCGCCCTGGACAAGCAGTTCAACACCGACAGCCTCGAGCGCCTGCTCCACACGCTCGACGAGGTGATGGGCTTCAAGCCGGCCAACGTCCTGATCGACGGGCTGGACCAGGCCGACTTCCTGGCCACCGTGGAAGACTGGCGGCGGCTCGCCGAACGCAACGCCCTGCGCATGTGGTTCACGGTCCGGACGCACCGGGACGGCAGCACCGACATCGACACCCTGGCCAGCAAGGCGGACACCGCGGTGATGCTGACTCCCCAGGGCGACCATGTCCACCTGGAGCTGCTGCGCGCCGCTGGCGCCGACGTCGAGATGGACGAGCTGCTGGCGCTGGATCCGGTGACCATGCTGCTGCGCCCCGAGGATGTCGGCGACAGCACCACCGCCCCGCCGTCGCCGGCACCCCGGTCATGCACCCTGCACAGTGGCGGTGCCCAGGGAGCCGAGGCCCGGTTCGGCGAGGCGGCCGCCCGGTGGGGCGTGACCGAGCGCAACTATAGCTTCGAGGGACACGAGCCGGCCCGCACCGAGGGGCGGATCATCCTCGACGAGTCGGAGCTCGAAAAGGGCGGGGTCTCCCTGGTCTACGTCGCCAACCGCCTCCACCGGAGCTGGAAGCACCGGCCCACCCTCCGCAAGGTGCTGCAGCTCCAGTGGCACATCGTCAGCCACGCCCAGCAGGTGTTCGTCGTCGGCGCCATCCAGCCGGACGGGACCGTGCACGGTGGGACCGGCTGGTCGGTCGAGCTGGCCCGGCGGTGGAACAAGCGCGTCTGGGTCTTCGACCAGCCGCACGAGAAGTGGTTCACCTGGAAGAACGGCGCCTGGACCGCCGGCGAGCCGGTCATCGAGGCCCGCGACTTCGCCGGCACCGGCACCCGCTTCCTCACCGACGCGGGGGCCGCCGCCATCGACGCCCTGTTCGAGCGCAGCTTCGGCGACTACGCCCACCAGTCCCGCGACCGGTAGTCCCGCCCGACCCCCGTCGCGGTCATGGCCGCGGGGAGCGCGGCCGGGCTCACCCCTCGCCCAGCAGCTCCGCCAGCTCGGTGCGGGCCGCGGCGAGCACCCCGCCGCGCTCGATGGCGTCGACCCGCAGCGGTCGGCCGAAGCGAAGGTGGACGACAGCCGGCCCGAGCTGCTCGGCGTCGATGGGAAACACCTGCTCGCTGCCGGTGAGGGCCACGGGGACCACCTGCAGGCCATCGAGGCGGGCGTAGCGCTCCGCGGCCCGCAGGAACGGCCCCAACCGGCCGGTGCGCGAGCGGGTCCCCTCGGGGTACAGCAACACCGGGCGGCCGGCCTGCATGCACCGGTGGGCCTGCCGGACGGTGTTCAAGGCGATGCGGGCCACCTCGCGGGCGCTGAGACCGGCATCGTTGGTGGCGAGCCGGGTCGACTGGGCGGTCTTGAGGGTGGTCAACCCCAGGGACGCGAACCGCCGGAAGGTGGTGGCGTAGACCTTGGGCCCGGCGACCGTCACCAGGCGGTCGGCCAGGTCGGGCCGGACCCGCGCCAGCAGGGCGTCGGTGAGCTGGGTATCGACGTAGGACCGGTGGTTGCCGACGAGGAGGACCGGCCCCGACTGCGCCGCACCGACGACATGGTCGACGCCGTCGATGTCCGATCCGGGTCGGAGCAGCGGTCCCATGTAGGCCCGGGACACCCGGCGGGCGAAGGGATCGGCCTCGTAGAGGCGGAACTCCTCGCCCAGGCACTGCAAGGCGGCAAAGGCCCGGGCCAGGTCGGTGTCATCGGAGGCGGCGACCACCTCGGCGACCACCCGTTCCACCTCGTCGCCCACCTCGGTGACGGTGGCCGCCAGCCACGACGGCAGCAGCCGGCGGATGGCCGCGGGTTCCAGGGCCAGCAGGGCATCGTCGGTCATGCATCCTCCGGCGAACTCCGGGACCGGCCTATCCGACCGGCGCCGGCCGGGGAGCATCGGGCTACGCTGGCGCTGCCCCGCGATCCGGACGTTCCCTTGCCCAACCCTGAAGACGCATTCCAGCGCCTCGACAACATCCCGCTGCCGGTGCGGCGCGCCGACGAGGAGCACCACCGGATCCTCCGCGAGGTTCCGTTCTCCCGCCACCTCAACCCGACCAACGCGCGGCAGGCCCGGCGGGACTTCATCGCCGGCCGCCGGGCGAGCCCCCCCTTCACCTACGAACCGCTCACCCAGGCCGACGACCTGCTCCGCCGCCTGGACGCGGTCGATCCCCCCCGCGATCACCCGGCCGGCGCCCTGGTCGGGCGCTGCATCGACGGCACCCGCACCATGATCCGCGCCCTGCGCGACCGCACCGCCGCCGCCTTCCACGCCATGGCCGAGGCCGGGGGCTGGTTTCCCGACGACGATCTGCTCGCCCTCCGGTTCCCGGAGGGCCCACCGGAGACCCAGCCCCTCGACGTCCCGGCACGCACCCTGATCGCCGGGCTCCGGCGAGCCCTGGCCGACCGGGGGATGGACGACTGGCAGGTGGTCGAGGACCGGGTGATGTCGGCGCGAGTCCTGGTGGACGGGGCCAAGCAGATCCTGCGGGTGAACCCCGACTCCCGGTTCCGTCGGCGCGACCTGCGGCGCCTCGTGGTCCACGAGATCGACGTCCATGCCTGGCGGACCCGCAATGGCCGGGCCCAGCCGCTTCACTGCTTCGCCACCGGGCTGCCCGGCTCGCTGGCCACCGAGGAGGGCCTGGCCATGCAGGCCGAGCATCGCGCCGGGCTGGCATCGCCGGGGGTGCTGCAGCGCCAGGTCGACGTGGTCCACGCCATCGCCCACGCCCGTCACGCCGGTTTTCGCGAGGTCCATGACGCGCTCGAGGCCCGGCTGGGGCCGGGGCTGGCCTGGGGGATCACCCTCCGAATCAAGCGCGGGCTGGCCCACCCCGAGCGACCGGGGGTCTATGCCAAGGACAGCGTCTACCTGCGGGGCTGGCGCGACGTCGGGAAGTGGCTGGATGCCGGCGGCGACATCCGCCGACTCTACGTCGGCAAGGTCGGACTCGACGACCCGGTCGACGAATGGCTGGACCAGGGCTGGCTGCAGCCGGGGACCCTGCCACCGGTGTGGGCCGCCCCTCCGCGCTGACCGGCGTGGCCCGCCGCGGGCAGGCCGCGCCCCGCTAATCGACCTGGATCAGCTCGCGCATCTGGGGGAACTCCTCGCGCAGCAGCGCCTCCACCCCCATCTTCATCGTCATGATGGACGAGGGGCAGGTCGAACACGCGCCGACCAGCCGGACATAGACATCCGGGCCCTCGATGCGCAGCAGGGTGATGTCGCCCCCGTCACCCTGCAGGGCCGGCCGGACCATGTCGTCGAGGATCTCCTGCACGGCTTCCATGGTCAGCGGCTGTCCGGCGGTGTCGTCCGCGCCGGAGGCCTCCGATGCCGGGGCGGACTCGGACGCGGCCTCCGACGCCGGGG
>RFKJ01000746.1 GCA_003694325.1 Deltaproteobacteria bacterium | reverse complement strand
GCATGTTGCACGGCCCGGGTGCGGGGGCATGGTAGCGTCTCCCGGGATTTCCAGGAGGGTCCATGCAACCGCGCCTCGTCCTGCGAATCGAGCGCGACGGCCAGCTCCTCGGGAGCTGGACCCTGCAGGACGCTCCCCTCGAGATGACCATGGTCGACCTCGGAACGGGCCGGGTGGTCGCCCGGTTCACCGCGTCGGCCGACCAGGCGGTCCCGGCCGATGCCGCCGGGAAGGGCCGGCCCGCCCGCTGGGAGGGGCTCGACGAGGTGCCGGTACACGCCGCCCTGCAGCGCCTCGACGGCGACGACTTCACCATGCCGCTGCCGGAGCCCACCGACGCCTCGCTGCGCGACCTGCCGGAGACCGAGGAACGGCCGGCGCTTCCTCGCTCCCCGGCCCCCGAGATCGCCCGGCCGGTGGTGCCGACCCGCCGGGCCGCCGCGGCGCGGACCCCCACGCTCGTTCCCGACGCCGGGGGTCGGCCGGGGCAGGGTGCCGGTCGGCCTGCTGCGCTGCGGGCCATCGACGAGTCCCTGGCCGACGAGGGCACGGGGTTGACCGGCGAGCTGATCCCCGACGACGACGGCGGCCCCGCGCGCGATGTCGCCCCGTCCCACGACGAACTGCCCGTGCCGCCGGCCGACGATGACGAGGGGGGCCTCACCGGCGAGCTGCGCACCGCGACGACCGGCCTGCCCGACGGGGCCCGACCGACGATCCCCATGGAGGATGATGCGGGGCTGACCGACCGGGTGTCGGTCTCCCAGCGGCAGGCGGGCGGGGGAACGGACCCGGAGTACACCCCGCGGGCCCGGGTCTCGCCTCCGCCTCGCCGCCCGCCCGTGCCCCGCCCGGCAGAGGTCTGGTCCCAGAAGCGCGGGGAGTGGAGGAGCATCGGGCATCTCGTCCCCGGGCAGCGGGTCCGCACGTTGGGGGGCTGGGTCCGCCTGGCGCCGGACGGCCGGCTGGTCGTCCGCAGCGGCCAGAACCTGGAGGGCAGCGCGACCCTCGACGACGGGCGGATGATCGAGATCGCGAAGGGCGAGGAATTCCTCGCCCTGCCGCCGGGCAGCTCGGTGACGCTGGAGGTGGGGGACCGGGGGATCTACGTGCGCAGCGAGCCGCTCCCCACGTCGCCGGGCGACCGGGCGGGTCGCTGCTGAACGCAGGCCCGGCGGGCCGGGCGGTACCGACGCGCTAAGCGGGGCCGATGCTGCGCTTCGACGACGATGCCCGCACCCTGGCGCTGGGAGTCCACGACCTGCTGGAGGCAGGGCCGCCGTCCGGCCACCTGTCGATGCAGGCGGCCTGGTCGGCCCGGGCGCGGATGCGCGCCGGGCAGGACGCCCACAGCGCCTGGCAGGACGCCCGGGCGTCGGACGACGACAGCTTCCAGCGCGAGGTCTCGCTGGTCCACCGGGTGGTCGTGCTGGGGTGGGAGGCGTCCATCAGCGGGCGCATCGACGGCCTGTCGCGGGAGGGGGACCACACCATCGTCGAGGAGCTGAAGAGCACCGCCCTGCCCGGCGAGCGGCTGGCCGGTCTCGGTGCCGACGACTTTCCCCACTGGACCCGGCAGCTCCAGCTCTACCTGCACTTCCTGGAGCGGGCCCGACCGGGGGCCGCCCCGGGGACCGTGCTCGGCCGGCTGGTGGTGGTCAGCCTGGTCGACGGGCTGCAGCGGGTGCTGCACGTCCCGCCGGATCCGGACATGGGGCGCTGGCTGGAGGCACAGCTCCGACACATCATCGAGGAGCGGGAGCAGACCCTGGCCTGGCGGGCGATCCGGCGGGCCGCGTCGGTTCCCTTCGCCCACGACGAGTGGCGGCCGGGCCAGCAGGGGCTGGCCGCCGAGGTGCAGGAGGCCCTGGCCCAGGGACGCCACCTGCTCCTGACGGCCCCCACCGGCCACGGCAAGACCGCTGCGGTGCTGCACGCCGCGATCTCCGTGGCCTGGGCGACCGATCGGCGGGTGTTCTTCGCCACCGCCCGTACCACCCAGCAGCGCATGGCCGAGGAGACCCTGCGGGCGATGGCCGTCCGGGGCCTGCCGCTGCGTGCCGTCAGCATCCGGGCGCGGGAGAAGATCTGCCTCAACGACGTGGTCGCCTGCCGGCCCGACGCCTGCCCCTACGCCCGCGACTACTACGACAAGCTGCGCGACGGCCGGCTCACCGAGCGGGCCTGGGATGCGCCGGGCACCGGAGGCCAGGTCGGACCCGACGACGTGGTGGCCATCGCCGAGCCGGCCCGGATCTGCCCGTTTGCCCTGTCCCTCGACCTCGCCCGGGGCGCCGACGTGATCGTCGGGGACTACAACTACGTCTTCGACCCCGCCATGCGCCTGTCGGTCGTGTCCGACGACCCGGACGCCTGGATCGTCGTGGTCGACGAGGCCCACAACCTGCCGGAACGGGCCATGGGCTACGCCTCGCCGAGCCTGGACCTGGGGCAGGTGGAGCAGGCCGCAGCGGCCCTGGACGAGGATCCGCGCTACCGGGCCATCGCCGACCTGGCCCAGCGGATCGCGGCCTGGCTGCGGCAGTCGGCGCAGGCGGCCCGCGACGCCGGCGGGGAGCTGGCGCTGCCCCTGGACGAGGGGGTGGACCCGCGCGCCGTCCGCCAGCTCGCCCGGGACGTCGACGGCGTCGCCCTCGACTACCTGCTGCTCAAGCACGAGCGACCGTTGTTCCCGCCGGGGGGCGACGATCCCTGGCTGGAGGTGGCCCGGGCGATGCTGCGCCTGCGTTCGGCCGTGGATCGGGCGGGCGAGGAGACGGTGGCGATCTGGCGGGCGGCGCATCGCCGGCGCGGGGGACGCCGCCCTCGACGGCCACCCACCGGCCAGCTCACCATGCTCGGACCGGCGACCGCCGACGCCGTCGGGTCCGAGGACGTGTCGCTGTCGCTGCTCTGCCGGGACCCGTCCCCGGTCCTCGGGCCGCTGTTCCTCGACCTCGCGGCCTCGGTCCAGATGTCGGCCACCCTGGAACCTCCCGAGTTCTACGCCCGGATGTCGGGCATCGCCGAGGACCGGCTGCGGGTGGCCCGCTTCTCCTCGCCCTTCCCGCCGGAGAACCGCCGGGTGCTGCTGCTGCCCCAGGTCAGCACCGAGTACCGCCGGCGGGCCCGGGACCGCGAGGCCACCGCGGCCCTGGTGTCCGCGGCGGTGCGCGCCGTGCCCGGCAACGTCGCCGTGTTCTGCTCGAGCTTTGCCCTGCGCGACGACCTCCTGCCCCTGCTCGACCTGGGGGACCGCCCGGTGCTCGTGCAGGAGCGCCGCATGTCCGAGGAGGACCGGGCGGCCCTGCTGGCGACCTTGCGCCGGGCCGAGGGGCACGTGCTGCTCGGGGTGTTGGGGGGGATCTTCGCCGAGGGGGTGGATCTGCCCGGGGATGCGCTGCTCGCCG
>RFKJ01000745.1 GCA_003694325.1 Deltaproteobacteria bacterium | reverse complement strand
GCCGCTGGCGCTGTTCCTCGTCGTGGCGGCCCACCTCTGGGCGTGGGTGCTGCCGTGGGTCGTCTTCCCTCTTGCGCTTCATGCGGGCGCGCCCGCGTTGGCGGTGGGTTCGGCCGTGGGTGTCGGGGCCGGTCTGTCGGCGCGCGCGCTGCTCGCGGCGCGTTTCGGCCACCCCTGGTGGTCGGTGCCGCTCCATCCCGTCGCAATCCTCGGGCTTGTCGGCATCGCGGTCCGGTCGCTGGCCTGGAGCCGAGCCGGCCGCATCTCCTGGGCGGGTCGCCGCTACCCGGCGCGTTCGGCGCGGATTTCCGTGGAGCAGTCATGATCGTCGTCGGCCGTCGGCTCCTACGCTCCGCGTTCACGGCGGTGGTGCGCTGGCGGGTGTGGCGGGACCTGGGCGGGGTCTGGGTTCGTGGGCTGGCGGACGTCGAGGGACTCCGATCCAGGGGACCGGTGCTGTTCGCGGCCAACCACGTCTGCTGGTGGGACGCGATGCTGCTGCCGTTGCTGGACGCGCCGTTGGGGGGGCGTGGCCGGGTGCTCATGGACGCCGCCAACCTCGCCCGGCTGCCCTACTTCGGGGCGCTCGGCGCCCTGCGGCTGGACTCGTCCGACCTCGCAACGGTGCGGGCCGGTCTGCGATCGGCTGTCACGGTCCTGGACGGCCCGGGCGACAGCCTGTGGATCTTCCCGCAGGGTCGCCAGGTCCCGGTCCATCGACGCCCCCTGGGGCTGCGACGGGGTGTGCACCACATCGCACGGTCCTCGGGGGCGCCGGCGGTGCCGGTGTCGCTGTATTACGGCTGGGGCCAGGGGCCGCGTCCCGTCGCGCTCGTCGAGTTCGGGCCTCCCCTGGTCGCCGGGACGCGCTCGGCGTTCATGGCAGAGTTGGAAGCGCGGCTCGTGGCCGGACTGGACGCTGCAGAGGCGGCGCTCGCTGTAGGGCCGGCACAGTGCGGATATGCACCGCTGGTCCACGGTCGACAGAGTTCACCCGAGACCGGTCTCGGCAGCCGGCTGTTGCAGGTGCTCTGGCCGGACGCGGGGGGGCCCCATGCGTGATCACGCGGTCGTGGTGGGTGCGGGTGTCGCGGGGCTGTCGGCGGCGATCCGACTGGCGACGCTCGGCATGTCGGTCGATCTCGTGGAGGCGGCCGCCACGCCAGGAGGCAAGGCGGGCGTCGTCGTGTTGGACGGCGTCGCCGTGGACACGGGCCCCAGCGTCCTCACGCTGCCTGACGCCTTTGACGGGGTGTTGCTGCCGGCGGGCACCCGGCTGCGGGAAGAGGTGCGGCTGCGGCGGCACAGTCCGGCCTTTCGCTACCGCTACCCCGACGGATCGGTCCTCGACGTCCACCACGACGTGGAAGAGACGCTTGCTTCGGTGGGCCGCTCGTTCGGACCCGGCGCGGCAAGAGACCTGGAAGACTACCTCGCAGCGGTGGCACGGATCTGGGAGATTGCGGCCCCTGCCTTCATCGAGGGTCCCGCGCCGACGGTGTCGGCGGTGTTGTCTCGCGGGTGGACGGGCCTGCGTCTGCTGGCCGGGGTCGACCCTCTCCGCGCCATGCAGCGAGCCGTGAACCGGCAGGTCCGCGACGAGCGCCTGCGCTGGCTGCTCTGGCGCTACGCCACCTACAACGGTTCGGATGTGCGCCGGGCGCCCGCAACGCTGGGCTGCATCGCGCACGTCGAACTGGCACTGGGTGGCTTTGGCGTCGAGGGTGGGATGGCTTCGCTGGTGGACGCGCTGGTCCGGGTGGCGACTCGATGCGGCGTGCAGGTCCATTGCGGGCGTGCGGTGACCCGCATCCTGTCCCGGGGCGGTGTCGTCGCGGGGGTCGAGTTGGTGGGCGGAACAGTGCTGCCCGCCCTGGTGGTCGTATTTGCCGGAGATGTCGGCGCGCTGAGCAGTCTGGCCCCGGGAACCGCCTGGCCGCGGCGCAGGCAGGCCGCGTCGATGTCGGCGTGGACCGGCATCCTGCGCGCGGCGCGACAGGCCGACCGCGTCCCGCACGAGGTGCTCTTCCCCCAGCAGTACCAACGCGAGTTCGAGGACATCTTCGACCATGACCGGCCGCCGGTGGACCCTACGATCTACGTGTGTGCGCAGGAACCCTGTCACGGCCGACGGGGATGGCCGCAACACGAGCCCCTCTTCGTGATGACCAACGCGCCGGCGTGGCGGGGGGCGTCTGCGGACGACTCGGATGCCTGGACCGTCCACGCCGAATCCCTCGTCGATCGAATCGCGGCGCACGGTCTCTCGGAACCCGGGGATCGCTTCGCCTGGACCCGAACGCCCGCTCAGCTTGCGGCGGCGTATCCCGGGAGCGATGGCGCCCTGTACGGGCCCGCGTCGAATACCTTGTCCGCGGCCTTCCGGCGGGCACCCAACCGCATCGTGAGCCAGCCCGGTCTGTACCTGGCAAGCGGCAGCGCCCACCCCGGTGGCGGGCTGCCGTTGGCGGCGATGTCCGGCCTGCAGGCCGCGTTGTGTGCGGCTGAAGACCTGGGCCTGGCCGATCCTGCACACCCGTTTTTCCCCCAGGTCGCGACATGCTGATGGTGCTCTCCGTGACCGGGGCGGTGGCTCTGGCGGCATCCGAGCCACCGGTTGCGGTGCGCGACCTTCCTGCGGGGCGGTATGCCCTGGAGATCGTGCTCGCGACCCGCACCCGTGTTCCCGTGCTCGGCGCGGCCGAAGGGCGGACGACGAGCGCGGTGCTGGTCGAGGTGGAGCCGCTCGAGGGCGAGCGGACAGGGCCTGAAGCTGGCGCATCGGGTTTGCAACGGTGGTGGCTGACCACCTGCGACGTGACGGTGGAGGGCGAGCGCGGGCCGGGCCGCGTCGTGGTGCCGGACGCTTTCGTCAGCGCCCACGGGACCCGACCGGCGACGGCCGAGCTGCTGGTGGGGGATGACGGGTTGCTGGCGAGGGAGCAGGCTCCCCCCGGACGATGGGTCGAGGGGAGTCCGATCTGGCGCATCGATCTCGGCGCCCAGGCTGTCGGCTGGGACCCGACGCTGCGGTCGACCGTACCCCGACGTGATCGAGACATCGGGGTCGTCGACTGGGAGGGCGACGGGCGACCCGGAGGGACCATCCGCCTGGAGGAGATCCCCATGTTCCGCAGCGTCGAGATCCACGTCGCCCAGGTCGCCCACCTGCGCTTGTGGGGAACCAGGCCGGAGGAAGGCGATCCGGGTGGCCATGAATCGCCGGCGCTGGTGGGTCGCGTCGAGGTCCTGGCGCTCGAGCAGCGTACCCTCAGCGCGTCGGTGCCCCTCTTCGCTGCCTCGCTTCGAGTGGAGCCCGACGAAGCCGCGTCGAGCTTTCGGCTGATGCCGCTCGGTCCCGACGCCGATTGCCCGCAGGTGAACACGGTTCTTCTTAATGGCGAGGCAAAATAATTTCAGTAGCCCATTGCAGTTGCATAAGGTTTGGGGTACCTTTGATGCGTGCCGCGGATCCGGTCGCTTCCGACCCGCTCCGACGGGAGGTGTCGGTGTCAGGTGCAGGCACAACGCAGGCGGACGTGGTCGTGGTCGGTTCCGGGCCCGCGGGTCTGGCGATCGCACGGGCCACCGCCGCAGCCGGGCTGCGTACCCGGGTGGTCACGCCCTGTCCGGAAGCCCGGTGGCAAAGAAGCTTCGGCGCCTGGCTGGACGAGATCGACGCGCTGCCCGAGGCGCGTGCGGTGGCCCAGACCTGGGCCGGCCCGGTCGTGCACACCGACCCTCTCAGCCGTCACGAGATCTTCCGCCGGTACGCACGCTTCGACGTCGAAGCCCTGCAGTCCCTGATGCTGCGGAGAGCTCGCCTGGTCGGGGTGGACTTCCACCACGGCATGGTCGCGCAGATCATCCACCAGGACGATCGCAGTGCCGTGCAACTCCGCAGCGGGCAGGTCCTGCAGGCTCGCGTCGTGGTGGATGCCTCGGGGGGGCGCTCCCCCTTCGTGCGGTTCAGTGGCAGGCAGAGCGTGGCGTGGCAGACCGCGTATGGCCTGCGCGCCCGGGTCCGGTGGCACCCCTGGCCGCGTGGCGAGATGGTGTTCATGGATTTCCGCTCGCTTCCGGGCGACCTTGCGGGTCGACGTCCGACCTTCCTGTACGCCATGCCCTTGTCGGCCACGGAGGTCTTCGTCGAGGAGACCTCCCTGGTGGCACGTCCCGCCCTGCCCATCCGCGAGCTGCGGAGCCGGCTGCAGGCGCGCCTGGACCACATGGGCCTCCACCTGCTCGAGGTCCTCGAAGAGGAGCGCTGCACCATCGCCATGGGCGGCTCGCTGCCGGACGAAGAACAGCGGCTCGTGGCATTCGGGAGCGCCGCAAACATGGTGCACCCGGCGTCCGGCTACATGCTGAGCCGCGTGTTGCAGACCGCGCCGGCTGTCGCCGACGCCATCAAAACGGGCCTGTCGCAGGGGGGGGCGAAATTGGCGGCCCGTGCAGCATGGCGGGAGATCTGGAGTCGGCCGGCTCGCCGCAAGTACGACCTCTATCGCTTCGGCATGGAGACCTTGTGCAGTCTTGATGCTGATCGAACGCGCGCGCTCTTCGACACCTTCTTCCGTCTGCCCGACGACGCATGGCAAGGGTTCCTCTCCGACGGACTCTCGCCGGATGGCGTGGCAAAGACCATGCTCAGCGTGTTTTCCGAGGCTGCGCCGGCCTTGCGCTGGCGGTTGCTCGAAGCCGGGCTCGGGCGCAGCGGGATCACCGCCATCCGGTCCGCGGCCGGCATCTGACACCGAACAGGGAGAGAGGGGACCATGTCCGCACCAACGAATCACATCGCCGACATGCGGCGACAAGACCGGGAATCCCCCGGCCCGGCTCGGGGGGCCGGTCCAGGCATCGACGCCCTGATCTCCAGGGTGGAGGCGTTGGCCCTACGCCTGTGTGCGGGCGATCGTCTCGAACTGCTCGGTGGAATGGCCCAGGAGCACCTCGCGTCGGGGGGGCGACGACGGCGGGCGCGGCTCGCTCTGGCGGCGACCGGTGTCCTGGGCGGTGACCCGAGGTCGGCTGTAGGCTGGGCAGCGGCTGTGGAACTGCTGCACAACGCGACCCTGGTGCACGATGACATCCAGGACGGTGACCGTGTACGGCGGGGACGGGCGACGGTCTGGGCTCGCCACGGGGTGGCCCAGGCCATCAACGTGGGCGACCTCTTGTTGATGCTGCCGTTCTCGGCGGTCGCGTACGTCGACGGCGACGACGCGCTGCGGTGGCGGCTGTCCGAGGCGCTGGCACGCCGGGCGGCTGAGATCGTTCGGGGGCAGGCTCTGGATCTCGATCTCCTGCCGTCGGGACGCCTCGACGTCGACAGCTTCGACCGAGCCATCGCCGGCAAGACGGGGGCGCTGCTGTCGCTCGTCATCGAGGGCGCCGCGCTCATCGCGGAGCGTCCGTCAGCCACCGCCACCGCCCTGGGGGACGCATTCTCGGTGCTCGGCATGATCTACCAGCTTCAGGACGATGTCCTCGATCTGTACGGAGACAAGGGTCGCGGCGCAAGGGGCTGCGACCTGGCAGAAGGCAAGGTCAGCGCCCTCGTCGTCTCCCACCTCGCACGATGCCCGGCCGATCGCGACTGGCTGCTCTCCCTGCTGCGCGCTCCCCGCTCGGAGACATCGACTGCGGACATCTCCGATGCCGCCATGCGGTTTCATCGCAGCGGTGCGCTCGCCGATGTCCTCGCACGGATCGATTCGCTGGCCAGGGTCTTCGATTCCGACCCTCGCCTGCAGGACGAACCGGATCTGCTCGCTCTGGGACGTCGGTTCCTTGCGCGTGTGCTCTCCAATCTGCCTCCTTCCTCTCGCCACGGGGAGTCTTCATGACCACTTCATCCTCCATCGCGCCACAGGGTGCATCAACCGTTCGTCTCGACGCCGTCGTCATCGGTGCCGGGCTGGGCGGTCTGGCCGCCGCCGTCCGCCTGCGGGCCATGGGTTACGGGGTCACACTGCTCGAGGCCGGGGACCAGCCCGGGGGCCGGGCGCGGGTGTTCCAGCGGGATGGCTACCGCTTCGACGCCGGGCCCACAGTGGTGACGGCTCCCTACCTCTTCGACGAGTTGTTCGAGTTGGTGGGCCGCGATCGCCGTGACTACTACGAACTCGTGCCGGTCGATCCGTTCTATCGTGTCTTGTTTCCTGATGGCGAACAGTTTGACTACGTGGGAGACGAGGATCGCATCGTCGCCCAGATCGAGCGGCTGTCGCCGGGTGACGTAGAGGGATACCGTCGGATGGTGGCCCACGCCGAGCGCATCTTCGAGGTGGGGTACCAGCAGCTTGCCGACAAGCCATTCTCCCGGCTCTCGGACATGCTTCGCGTCGTGCCCGACATGCTGCGCCTGGAGAGCTACCGCTCGGTGTATGGCCTGGCGTCGAAGTATTTTCGCGACGAGCGGCTGCGGCAGGTGTTCAGCTTCCAGCCGCTGCTGGTGGGTGGCAACCCATTCGACACCACCTCGATCTACATGCTGATCCACTGGCTGGAGCGCAAGTGGGGGGTGCACTACGCGCTCGGGGGGACGACGAGCATCGTTGCGGGGTTGATGCGGCTGCTCGACGAACTCTCCGTCGAGGTCCACCTCAATGCTCCGGTCGAAGAGATCGAGACGCGGGACGGCGTGGTGCGGGGGGTGCGGACTGAGGACGGACGGCGATTCCCGGCGGACATCGTGGTCAGCAACGCCGATCCGAGCATGGTCTACACGCAGATGCTGCCTTCGGTGCGACGGCGGGTTCGCACCGACCGTCACGTGGCACGCATGAAACAGTCCATGAGCCTGTTCGTGGCCTACTTCGCGACGGATCGAACCTGGCCGGAACTTGCGCACCACAGTATCGTGCTGGGCCCCCGCTACAAGGGTCTGCTTGCGGACATCTTCGACCGCAAGCACCTCGCGGACGACTTCTCCCTCTACCTGCACGCGCCGACCCGGACGGATCCGAGCGTCGCACCGCCGGGGCACGAGAGCTTCTACGTGTTGAGCCCTGTGCCGAACCTGGCGGGCGGGCAGGACTGGTCTGCCCTGGCCGAGGGTTATCTCGACCGGATCCTCGACCACCTGGAGGGCCGCCTCCTGCCGGGCCTCAGGGACCACCTGACCACGAAGTTCTCGGTTGACCCGCGCTACTTTCGCGACGACCTGCGGTCGCACTCGGGGGCGGCGTTCGGGCCGCAGCCCATTCTGAGACAGTCTGCGTGGTTCCGCTACCACAACGTCAGCGAGGAAGTCGGGGGTCTGTACTTCGTGGGGGCCGGCACGCATCCGGGCGCCGGCATGCCGGGGACGTTGTGCAGCGCCAAGGTGTTGGAGCGCGTGGTCGACGTCCCCTCGGTGCGCGTGCCCGTTGCGCCTCCCCACCAGCAGGCGGGGTGAGAGATGGACGTTGCAGCGGGCACCAAGGCGGGCGGGACGTTTGTCTCCGATGGCCCCGCGGCAGTTCAGGTATCGGACTCGCCGCAGGCGGTGCTGGCTCACCACGGTCGCAGCTTCTGGCTGGCTGCGCGCGTTCTCTCGCCCGACCAGCGTCAAGAGGCCGCCATTCTGTATGCCTTTTGCCGGCATGTCGATGATCTCGTGGACGAGGCCGATGATCCGACCAGGGCGTCGGAGGGGCTTGCCTCGATTCGAGCGGAGTTGCGTGGAGAGACGGCGCCCCGGCCGGTCGTGGCGGCAGCCCGGAGGTTGGTTGTGCGTCGTGGTGTGCCCATGCACGCGCTACTCGACCTGGTCGACGGGGTGCAGGGAGATCTGGGTGCCGTAGCCGTGGCCGACGACCGCGAATTGCTCCGGTACTGCTACCGGGTAGCTGGGGCGGTCGGTTTGGCCATGTGCCCGATCATCGGCGTGCACGATCCGCAGGCTGCCGCGTTTGCCGTCGATCTCGGCGTGGGCATGCAGATCACGAACATCTGCCGGGACGTGCTCGAAGACGCGGAGCGTCACCGGTGCTACCTGCCACAGGCTCGGCTGCTCGCGGCGGGGACGTCGCAGGCGGCCCTGCTGTCGGGCGCGGCGTCGCCGACTGCGGTGGCGTCTGTGGTGCGCGACCTGCTGACGCTGGCCGACTGCTACTACGACAGCGCCGAGCGGGGCATGGCGGCCATCCCCTGGCGGGCGCGGGTCGCGATCCGGATTGCTGCGCGCGTGTACAGGGCCATCGGGCACCGGATCCTCGACCGACACGGTGGAGATCCGATGCACGGCCGCACGGTCGTGCCGACTGGTGCACGGCTGTGGTTGGCCGGGCAGGCGGTGCTGCAATCGCTTGGCGAGGCCGCCTGGCGGCGGTCATGGACGCTGCCGGAGCACGACAGCGCGCTCCACCTGCACATCGACGATCTGCTTGCGACCGTCTCTTGAGCCGTTTGGGAACCCGCGTGCCCGAACTCCGGCACGGCGCGCATTCCGCTGGGGATGCGTCATGAACCCGGGCCGTCGGCGCGGGCGCTGAAGGGGTCGCGGCCCGGGGGGGGGGGGCACAGCGGTCAGGACCGTCGCCGCCGCCGGACCCCGACCAGCCCCAGCAGCACGGCCAGGCCGCCGGCGAGGCCGCCGGGCGAACGCCGCCCGCTGCTGCAGGCGCAGCCGTCGTCCTTGCCGCCGTCGGAGGCTCCCCCGTCGCTGCTCCCGCCGTCGGAGGCTCCCCCGTCGGTGGCCCCGCCGTCGCCTCCGGTGGTGGCGTCCTCGCCGTCGCAGTCCTGGTC
>RFKJ01000744.1 GCA_003694325.1 Deltaproteobacteria bacterium | reverse complement strand
TGAAGCCGGGCGACACCGTGGTCGTCCGCAGCCTGGGTCGGAAGGGGCGGGTGGAGCGGCTGCTGAAGGGCGACCAGGTGTGCGTCCGGGTGGGCGCCCTGACCATGAAGCTGCGGCGGGCCGACCTGGAGGGGACCCGGGGCGAGCGCTTCGCGGAGGTGGCGCCCGGCAAGCCGAAGAAGGCGCCGACGCCGGCGACGACGGCCGAGCGGGAGCGGATCGGCGGGCTGCGGGTCGGCGCCAACACGCTGGACCTGCGGGGACAGCGGGTCGACGACGCCCTCGACCTCGTGGATCGCTTCCTGGCCGACCTCGTGGCCCAGGGCTTCGAGACCGGCTGGATCCTCCACGGCCACGGCACCGGCGCCCTCAAGACGGCGGTGCGCCGCATGCTGCCCGGCCGAACCGAGGTCAGGCGGTGGCGGCCGGCGGATGCCGGGGAGGGGGGCGATGCGTTCACGGTGGTCGAGCTGCGGTGAGCGGGGGGAGACCCCTGCCGCCTCCTCGACGAGCGCCGCCCCGGCCCCTCAGGTCCCGGCCCCCCACTCCTCGCAGGGATGCTCGGGCTTGTAGGAGAGGTGCAGCTTGCTCTGCAGGTCGCGCAGCGCCGTGCGGATCCCCTCCTCGATCACCGGGTGGTAGAACGGGCGGTCGAGGGCCTCGCTGACCAGCATCCGGCCCTGGATGGCCCAGGCCAGCAGGTGGGCGGTGTGCTCGACCCGGGGACCGATCATCTGGGCGGCGATGAGCTGGCCGGTCCCGGCGGCCCCGGCGATCCGGACCATGCCGCGGTTCTCCCCCATGACCCGGGCCCGTCCCTGGTCGCCGTAGTCGACGACCCCGACCCGGTGATCGGCGCAGGACAGGTCGGGCCACCGATCGCCGACCACGGCCACCTGCGGGTCGGTGAACATGATGGACAGCGGGGTCTTGCGGGGCTCGGCCAGCACGTGGGGGTAGCGGGCGGCGTTGAGCCCGGCGAGGCGACCCTCGTCGGCGGCCTCGTGGAGCAGCGGGCGGTGGCCGGCGACGTCGCCGGCGACGAAGATGTGCGAGTCCTCGACCTGGTGGGTGTAGGGGTTCACCTCGGGGCGGCCCCGGTCGTCCAGGGTCAGGCGGGTGTTCTCCAGCCCCAGTCCCTCCCAGTTGGGGACCCGCCCGGCGCCCATCAACACCCGGGCGTACCGCTCGGTGCGCGTCCGGCCGTCGAAGTCGGTGAACCGAACCGAGACGCCGCCGTCGACCTCCTCCACCTCGTGCAGCTCGTGGTGGGGATGCAGGTCCAGCTCCTGGCGGAAGATCCGGATCGCCTCGGCGTTGACCGGTTCGCTGTCGATGAAGGCGATGCGGCCCCCCAGGCTGAGGATGGTGGTCCGCACCCCGAGGCGGGCCATGGCCTGCCCCAGCTCCATGCCGATGACGCCGGCGCCGACGACGAGCAGGCTGTCCGGCAGGTCCGGCAGCTCGAAGATCTCGTCGGTGGTGAGGAGCACGTCGCGGGACAGCCCCCGGTAGGGCGGGGGCACGAAGGGGCGGGAGCCGGTGGCGATGACCACGCTGCCGGCCCGGACCACCAGGGGGGGGGCCCCGTCCACCCGGTCGACCTCGAGTCGGTGGTCGTCGAGGAACCGGGCCCGGCCGGGGATGAGCACCCCGCGGGTCCGCAGCTCCTCGATGGCCCGCTGCACGAAGCCGGCGAAGCGGTCGCGCTCGGCCTGGACCCGCTGCATCACGCGCCGGCCGTCGATCGAGACCGTCGTGTCCACGCCGAACAGGGCGGCGTGCCGCGCGCGGTGGGCGGCCTCGGCGGCGGCGATGAGCAGCTTGCTCGGCATGCAGCCGACCCGGGCGCAGGTGGTGCCGTAGGGGCCGGGGTCGATGAGGGCGACGGTGGCCCCGTTGGCTTCGGCCTGGCGGCGGGCGGTGAGACCGGCGGTACCGGCCCCGATGATGGCGACGTCGACGTCGATCGGGTTCATGCGGGTTCCTGGCGGGCGAGCACCACGGCGATGCCGGAGGCGACGATGAGTGACCCGCCGGCGAGGGTCCACACCGACGGCAGGGTCGAGAAGAAGGCGGCATCGCCCACCACGCCGAACAACGGGGCGAGGTACGAGGCGCCGGCGACGAGGGCGGCCTTGTCGTGCCGGTAGGCCCGGGTCATCAGCGACTGGCCGACGATGGCGCAGGCGCCGACCCCGGCGATGGGGCCCCACAGCGAGGCCGGTGGGATGCGGGGCGGGTGCCCGTCCCAGGCGAGCTGGAGGGCCAAGGAGAGGGGCAGGATGGCCACCTGCAGCCAGAACACGATGACGGCGGGGTGATCGGTGCGCCCGAGGCCTCGCAGGGCGGTGTGGGCCATGGCGGAGAGGGCGGCGGCCGCGAGCGCCCACAGGCCCCAGGTGCCGCCCCCCTGCAGGTCCGGCGCCAGGAGCAGCGCGCAGCCGGCCATCCCCAGCACCAGGGCGCCGACCACCCGGCCGTCGGGGCGCTCGTCGGCGCCAAGCACCATGGGGGCCACCCCGGCGACGAGGAGCGGCTGGACCTTGGTGATCAGGGCGTGGTCGGCGACGGAGAGGCCCTTGGCGGCGGTGTAGAAGCAGATCATCGCGAGGAAGCCGAGGACGACGCGGGCGAGCATGAGCCGGCGGCCGTGGATCCGCAGGGGGCGACCCCGCAGCAGCAGGGCGGCCAGGGGGATGCCGACCACGCCTCGCCAGAGCACGATCTCCATGGCGGTCAGCTCGGCGCGGGCCACCTTCACCAGGCCGACCATGACGGTGAAGGCCAGGGTGGCCCCGGCCATCAGCAGGGGACCTCGGCGGATGGTCGGCCGGGTCACGGGTCCTGGCCACCGCGGCCGGCGCCGTCGGCGAAGCGGCGGGCACCGGCGAGGGCTTCGGACTCCAGGGCGCGCAGTCCATGGGCAAGCTCGACCTGGAGCGCGTCGTCCAGGGGAAGCGCCAGGCCCTCGTAGATGCTGGCCCGGTCGCCGCGCAGGCAGGTCTGGGGGAAGGCGGCGATGCGGTGGGCCAGGGCTTCGGCCTCCGCCCGCGCCTGCCCGGTGGGCACGACCCGGTTGACCAGCCCCATGGCCAGGGCTTCCGGCGCATCCACCGGCCGACCGGTGAGCACCAGGTCCAGCGCCCGCCCCAGGCCGATGATCCGCGGCAGCCGGACCGTGCCGCCGTCGATGAGCGGCACGCCGAAGCGCCGGCAGAACACCCCGAGGATCGCGTCCTCCTCGGCCACCCGCAGGTCGCACCACAGGGCCAGCTCCAGCCCCCCGGCGACGGCGTGTCCGGCGATGGCGGCGATGACCGGCTTGGACAGGTACTGGCGCGTCGGGCCCATCGGTCCGTCCCCGTCGGGCGCGACCCGGTTTCCGCGGCCGGCGGCGATGGCCTGGAGATCGGCGCCGGCGCAGAAGGTGCCGCCGGCCCCCCAGAGCACGGCGACGTGGGCGTCGTCGTCGGCGTCGAAGTCCCGAAAGGCGGCGGCCAGGGCGTCGGCCGTCTCCCGGTCCACGGCGTTGCGCACCGCGGGGCGGTCCAGGATCACCGTGGTGACGGGGCCGTCGCGCTCGACGTGGACGGCCGGGGCGGAGGGATCGGGCACGGGCCCCTCCTATCCGGCGGGCGGTCCCCGGCGCTCGATCCGCGTGGTCGGTCCCCGCGATGAGTCCGCCCGGGTGATCAGTCCCCGCGATCAGTCCGCCATGTCCCCGGCGCCCTTCTTCCACTCGTTGCGGTCCAGGGCGCGCTTCTTGACCGGCTGGTTCCGCTGGTCGACGTCGACGGCATCCAGGGCGATGCGCGCGGCGAGCTGGGCGATGAGGTCCTTGTGATCGGTGCCTCGGGGCAACTCGCCCCGGGTGCGGGCGAACAGCTCGTCGTAGGTCAGCCGGCCGTCGCCGTTCTCGTCGATTTCGCCGAAGCGGGCATCGGCGGCGCGCTCGACCTCGGCGCGGCTGCCGCCGGCGCCGGGGGCGACCGTGGCCAGGGTCTGCTTCTCGAAGGCCCGGAACTCGGTCCAGCTCACCTTGCCGTCGCCGTCGGTGTCGAGCTGCTTCATCAGGGCGTCGGCGACGCCCGACAGCTTCTTGCCCCGGAACCACTCGCCCTCGGCGAGCTGGAGATCCTGGTCGAGGTAGCGCTGGAGCTGGTCGCGGGTGAACGCCATGTCGGCGCCACCCTCGGTGATGCCGAGCACGCGCTGGAAGACGCGCCCCATGGGTCCGTCGACCTTGCCGTCGCCCCGCTTGACCTCGGCCAGGAGTTGGGCGTTGCTGTCCGCGGGGGCGGCGGCGGACGGGGCGTCGGCGGCGGGCCGACCTCCGGTGGATCTGCCCCTGGGGGTGCGGAGCTGTTTGGACATGAACCCCTCCGGGTAGGGGTGCATCATAGGTCGGGTCCGTCGGCCGCCGCGTGAAATTCCGGTGCGCCCGGTGCGAGGGACGAGGCCCGACCCCGCCGGGCAGGGTCGGGGCAGCGTGGCGCGGCTGCGGGCGGGCATGCTGCGGGCCTGCAGCCGCTCGATGAGCCGGTGGCCGTCGGTGGGGGTGCGGACCAGCGTCCGGACGTTGTCGGCGAACGTCGAGATAGGGGCACCGCCGCGTGCGCCTGCCCCCCCTCATCCCCGGCACCCTGCTGCGCCGCCACAGGCGGTTCCTGGCCGACGTGCGCCTGGACGACGGCCGGGAGGTCACGGCCTGGTGTGCCAACCCCGGGCGCATGACCTCCTGCATGGCGCCCGGCTGGCGGGTGTGGCTGTCGGAGGCCCCGCCGGGACGCAAGCTCGGCTTCACCTGGGAGCTGAGCGAGGCGCCCGACGGGACCCGGATCCTGGTGAACACGACACGGCCCAACGCCATCGTCGCCGAGGCGCTCGCCGCCGGCCGGGTGCCGGCGCTGTCGGGCTACGACACGCTGGAGCGCGAGGTCCGGACCGGCGACAGCCGCATGGACATCGCGCTGTCCGGCCATCCCGACGACCGCCGCCGGTGTTTCGTGGAGGTCAAGAGCGTCACGCTGTCGCTCGGCGACGGCCGCGCCGCCTTCCCCGACGCCGTGACCACCCGGGGGCGCAAGCACCTGCTCGCGCTGGCCCGGCTCGCCGACGAGGGGCACCGCGCCGTCCTGTTCTTCCTGGTCGGCCGCACGGACGCCGGCTCGGTGCAACCCGCCGACGACGTCGACCCGGCCTATGGCCACACCCTGCGGGAGGTCGCGGCCCGCGGCGTGGAGCTGCACGCCTGGCGGTGTGCCATCGATCTGTCGGCGATCCAGGTGGAGGCGGAGCTGCCGGTCCTGCTGTGACAACGACGGCGTGGCGGTCGCCCGTCGGGCGATGGGACGCAGGCGCATCCACTGAAGTTCGCGACATCGAGGGCGCGCTATGCGGAGGTGCTCCGCTACGCGGGGCGGTCGGTGAAGCGCACGAGGTCGAGAGGCTTCGTGGGGTTGCCGGAGCCGCCGGGGCACGACGGCCTGCTGCCGTTGTCCGGGCTTCTCTCGCAGGACGTCACGGTGTGCCGGGGGGAAGCCCCTGCACGAAAACCGGGGGAAGGAGCTGGTCGACCGGACGCGGCGGAAGACGGACACCAAGGACACGCCCATCGTGGCGGACCTGTGCCGGCGCGGGGTGTGCCGGCGCGGAGTGTGCCGGAAGTCGGAGCTGCCGACGGGCGCATCTGCCGAGCGGCGCGTGCCGACGCGTCGACGACGACTCCAGGACTCGGCAGAGATGCCAACGCGACTGGGAGGCGCCCGGCTCGCGACCTCGTCCGAGGGGATCGCCGTCGGCTGCCCGCACAGGCTGCGCCCACGTCCTGGGACAGCGACGGGCCGGGCCGGGCCGGGCAGGGGGGGGGACGGCCCTGGATGGGTACACCGTCGGGGGAGCGGGCGCGTTCCACCCGCATGACGGCGGGCGGGCGATCTTGGATGTCCCCGATGAGGTTTGCGACGGGAACGTGTCGGCCGCCTGTGCCATTTTCAAGGCCACCGTCCTGCCCGCCGAGCTGGCGACCGCCCGGCTCGGGACCCTGCGCTTCCGGGGGCTGTGCGTCGCCGGCCGCCGGGTCCGGCATGCCGGGCGTTGCGGGCCGAGTTCCTTGCGGGACCGTGG
>RFKJ01000060.1 GCA_003694325.1 Deltaproteobacteria bacterium | reverse complement strand
TCGAGGTGGAGGGCGGTCTCGATCGCCTGGCGCAGGACTCCGACGTAGATGGAGGCGTCGGTGGGGCGATCGAAGCCGACTTCGCGCCAGGTCGCCGGGGCGGCCGCCCAGGTCGCGGCCACCACGATCTCCGGAGCATCGGGGGGACCCTGCACCCGAGCGGCCACCAGCACGTCGGCCCCGGAGCGGTCCAGGTAGCCCTGCAGGCAGGCGCGATCGGTGCCGCAGCGAGCCAGGCGGCCGCGGTCCTCGACCGGGAGCGTGGCCAGGTCGGCGGGGCGGACGGGCACCGTGGCCGAAAGGTCGTGCGCCGCGGCGGTCAGGGCGTCGGCCAGCTCGGGGGCACGCTGGAGATCCCGGGGAGTCGGAGGGACGACCACGAGCTGCCAGGGCTCCTGGTTCCGCCAGGTCTCCTCGTCGATCTCCTCGATGTTGACCACGTCCTGAAAGGCCACCAGGGTCGTGCCCTGGGGCAGGCGAAGGCGCAACCCCGTGTCGGTGGTGTCGGCGACCTCGGCCAGGAGCACCCGGCCGTCGTCGACGGTGACGCGCCGGTACTCCGCCGCGGATGCGGGCAGGCCGAATCCAAGGGCGGCCAGGACGGCGAGGCGTCGCATCAGGTGGCTCCTGGGAGCGCCGGGCAGATCCCGGCGGGGGTCAGGGACAGGCCGATGCGCCAGCCGACGACCAGCGAGAGGTCCTGGGGCCAGTAGGGGGCCAGGGAGACGCCGATCCGGTCGCCGGCCCGCACCGGAACGGCCCACTGGGTGGAGGGACCGGCGGCGGCGTGCCCGTAGACCGCTCCGGCATCGTCGACGATCGCGTCCACCGGGTCGCCGCAGGCGTCGAGGACGAAGGGCATCATGTCGAGCCGGACTCCTTCCCCGTCGACCTCGATGGTCGCGCACAGGTACCCGTCGGCGTGGACCTCGACGCCGACCCAGTCGACGTCGCCTTCGTAGGTGCCCTCGTCGACGGGGAAGGCCAGCTCTCCGCAGGCGCCCGTCCGATCCGGGGTCCGGTCGGCCCACCCGATGCCCTGCCAGTCCCCGACGAACACCGCGCCGGTCGACGGGTCGAGGGTGGCGAGGTCATCGATGGGCAGGCCGTTGTCGGTGCCGTTTTCGGTGGCCGGGATCTCGTCGGCCCAGGCCACCTGCACCGCCTGGCCCGGGTCGGTGCCCGCGGGGAGCGCCCCGGTGTCCGGCGGGTCGGGCAGGTGGGCGTAGCGGGGCCAGCCTTCACAAGCGGCCAGCGAGAGGGTCAGCAGCGGCAGCGCGCGAGTCACTGCGAGGTTGTACCGTGCGTGGCGACCGCGAGCCAACTACGCTGTGCGCCCTTTGGCACCGGTCTGCCCGAAACCTCCCCATGGCAGGAGCCCAAGCAGTGCGAATCTCCCTGGATCTCGACTCGACGACCCCGGCGGTGGTGGGTGCGCGCGCCGGGGTGCCTCCCCACCGGCTGCAGGCCTTGACCGGCGCACTGGTCGACCTGCTGGCGCGCCTGTTGGACGCAGAGAAGGCGGGGCTCCTGCCCCACCTGAGCCTGGCCCGTGACGGCGAGGAGATGGCGCGTTGGGTGCGGAAGGGGGCGACGTGGCGGGAGCCCGGTGAGCACTTCTGCGATCGACTCGTCTTGGTGGGAGAGCCCGGGGCGGTGGATGCCGCGCTGCTGCTGGTCCCGGATCGGGCCCGGGCTCGGCTGGCGGTGGTGGACCGTCCCGACCTCCGGAGCATTCGCGAGGCCCTGGAGGGAGCGGAGCGCCCGCGGATCGGGGTGTTGCTCGGCCCGGCCTGGGTGGCCGAGCTGGCGGGCCTGGTTCGCGAGCAGGCCGGGGCGAGCGCGCCGGTCACGATCTTCGACGGCGACTTCGACGGCGACTTCGACGGCGACGTAGACGGCGACGTAGACGGCGACCTCGGCGGCGAGCAGGTCGCGGCCGACGCCAGCGAAGCGGAACGGCTGGACGCACCGGGATCGGCCGACCCGCGCTTCGGGTTCCTGTCGCCGGCCTCGCTGTGCCTGGCCGGCTTTGCCGGAGTGGACGTCGACGCGCTGGCGCCGGGGGCGGCCGCCGGCCTGGGGGCCTGCCTGGAGCCGGCCGTCCGGCGGAACCCGGCGGCCCGCCTCGGTGCGCTGGCCGCGCACCTCTCGGTGATCGAGGGCCTGCCCCTGCCGGTGCTGCTCAGCCCCGATCGATCCCTCGACCGGTTCGCGGCCTGGGCCTCGGGGGCCTGGGCGGCGATCACCTGTCGGCACGTCCCGGTCGATGGGGGGGAGGCCCCGCGGGGAGGGGCGCCGCTGGTGGCGCGGCTGGGCGACGAAGCGATGATCCAGCGCGTGCTGGCCGGGCCCCGGGACCTGTGGGCCGTGGCGCTGGAGTCGGGCCGGGATGCCGATCGCCTCGACCCGGTCGGGGCGCTGGGGCGGCGGTTGCGCGACGTCCAGCATCGCCAGCTCATCGAGGACGGCCGGCCGGTCGCCCGCCTCGCGGTGGACGGCGGGGGGGTGCCCGCGCGCCTCGCGCTGGCCCTCGTCTGGGTCCAGGCAGCCCTGTTCGCCGCGGCCCTCGACCCGGTGGACCCGTTGTCCATGGACGCCGCCGACGACTGGCGGGAGCGCGTCCGGCGCGCCGCCCGCTGACCGGTCCGCTCGCCGACCATCGCCACGCCGGGATATGCGCGCCTCTGCCCGCGCTGCGGCGGGCCG
>RFKJ01000743.1 GCA_003694325.1 Deltaproteobacteria bacterium | reverse complement strand
GCCCGCCTGGACGAAGCGCGGGCGAGTCGCGCGCGTCGCGTCGAGGAGCAGGCTGCCGTGGATGCCGAGCGAGATCGCCTGGCGCGCGAGGTGGAGTCACTGCGGGAGCGGATCGCCCGGGCCGCGGCCGACGCCGATGCCGCTCGCCGGGAGGATGCCGCTCGCCGGGAGGAGGCGGACCGGCGCCAGCGGCTGCAGGAGGCGCTGGCCGCCGACCGGGCCCGGCTGGCAGCGCTCGACGCGGAGATCCGGGCGGCCGAGGAGGAGATCGCGGCGGTGTTCGGCGAGGTCCTGGTCAACGACGCGGCGTCCGCCGATCTCGTCATCCGCCGGGACGAGGTGCGCGCGGTGCTGGCGGAGGCCGAGGAGGGCCGGCGGCGCGTCGTCGACGCGCTGGCGTCGGCGCGGGCCGAGCTGGCGCGGTGCGAGTCCGAGCTGGATCGGACCGGTGCCGCCCGCGGCCGGGACCTGGCGCGGGCGCAACGGGCCCTGGCCGTGGCCGAGCAGCACCTGGAAGATCGGCGATGGCTGGCCGATGACGCAGTCGAGACCATTGACCGGGCCCGCGCCGACCATCGCCGGCTGGTCGAGGAGCGGGAGGGCCTGGAGCAGCGGCGCACCGAACTCGAGGCAGAGGTCGCCCGGCTCCGGGAGCGCATGGCCCGGGCCGCCACCGAGCCCGCCCCCTCTACCGAGCCCCCGGCCTCCACCGGGGCGGATCCGGGGACGGAGGTGATCGACTTCGACTTCGAGGTGGAGATCGAGGACCCCGAGGACGAGTTCACCGAGCCGACGGGTGCGGAGGAGGACCGGGCGAACGGGGAACGGTGGTCGGCCCAGGCGCCGCCGGCCCCCGCACCGGAGGTGGGTCCCGCCCCGCCGGTGGTTCCGGCTCCGCCGGTGGTTCCGGCCCCGGCGGATGCGGACGATCGCACCGCGCCGTGGACCCGGCCCCCGCGCCCGTCGCGCAGGCGGCGTCGACCCCGGGGGCCGTCGGCGGCCGATGCGCTCCTGGCGCAGATCCGGGGGACGGCCCCTCCCCCGGCGGCGCCGGTCGAACCGGTGGATCCAGCCCTGCCCGAGCTCGACGACGGCCTGATCGAGCCGCTGGCGGACGATGCCGCACTGCCGGTCGACGATGACGAGGCGGGCGCGACCGTGGTCCTCACCCCGGCGGAGCTGGCCCGACGCCGCGCCCTGCTCCTCGGTGCGGCCCGCCCCGCGCCACCCCCGCCGCCTCGGATCGAGGTGCCGGACGACGAGTAGCGGGGCTCACCACCCCGCGTTGAGGGCGTACAGGTCGTCGAGGAGGGTCAGGTGCCCGGTCAGGTGTCCGCCCCAGTCCACCTCCCACACGACCTCGGAGCTGTCGTCGATCTCCTGGATGACCCCGGCGGTTCCGAAACCGATGATGGTGTGTCCGGACTCCAGCCGGGTGACATCGCCGGCATAGCTGCCGTAGTAGCCGGCCTCCGGGGTGTAGGACCACACCTCGGTGAGGGTCTCGGAGCCCTCGTCCACCTCGAACTCCCGGATCACCTGGCGGGCCGGGCCGCTGGTGACGTGGGTGGTGGTGATGAGGTGCCCGTCGGGGGTCCAGTTGGGGTAGTGCTGCAGCTCGAACATCGAGGTGGGGGGGATGATCTCCCAGCCATCGGGGACCTGTCCGAAGTGATGCAGCCGCTCGCCGGTCTCGAGGTCGATCTCGGCGACGGTGGAGGTCTCGAACATGCTCCAGAGGACGGTGCCGCGCTCCGGGCTCCACAACACGGTGTTGACCGCGCAGGCCCAGTACTGGCTGGTGTAGGCATCCATCCAGGCGTTGCAGTCCCACAGCCGCTGCCGGGTGCCGTCGGGGTACAACCGATCCAGGAAGTAGTCGTAGGGTGACTCGGCGGCGTCGAAGACAAAGCTGCCGTCGTCCAGCTCGTCGTAGGTGAAGCCCAAGTCGGGGATCACCGTCTCCTCGTCCAGGCGACGATCCAGCGTGACCCGCGTGATGCCGGGGTCGTCCCGAACATAGTAGACGGTCGCGTCGAGGGTGACGTGGGTGCCGTCGCGACTCACCCGCGGGAACAGGGTGAGACGGCTGCCGGAGGTCTTGTAGTACCAGACGACGTTGCCGTGCCGGTCCATGATCACGGTGTAGCAGGGACCGTAGAAGTCGTAGTCCCCGACGTTGACCGACACGAGGGCGTACCGGTGGGAGTCGGCGTGGAGCGGGTCCCAGAGGGTGACGGTCGGCAGGTCCAGGTCATCGGGCAGCGACCCCGTGGTCGCCACGCCGAAGTCCAGGTCGGTGACGTCGTCGTCCTGCTGGATGTGCAGGGTGACCGCCACCTCGGTGTCGGGGGGGATGCCGAGCAGCGCTTCGCTGGCCGGACCGGGCTTGGCCGGTTGCGGCGGCGTGGACAGGACCTCGCCGTCGACCTCGAAGCTCAGCCACACGGCGTCGGCCGGCTCCTCCATGGTCCAGGTCGCCTGCAGGATGGTGTGGACCTGTTCGTGGACGGTGAGGCGGAAGTCGGTGGCCAGCTCGACCGCACCGCCGTCGCCGCTGCCTCCGTCGGGGCTGCCCCCGTCGGCACTCCCGCCATCGGGCATCCCCCCGTCGGCTCCGCCGTCCGCGCCTCCGTCGGCTCCGCCGTCGCCGAGCCCCCCGTCGGCGACCGAGCCGCCGTCCCCGACCGACTCGCCGCTGTCGCCCTGGCTCACCCGGACCGGATTGCAGGCGAGCAGCAGCAATGCCAGGTGCATCGGTCACCGGCCGACGTAGAGGTCGTCGTAGAGGGAGTTGAACCCGAAGGCGTAGCCCAACTCGGTGTTGAGGGTCCAGTTGGGGACGCCGGCGGACGTGACGCGGTCGATCTGTCCGGCGACGGACCAGGTGACGAGGGTGTCGCCGTCGTCGTACCGGTGGACGTCACCCAGCACGAAGCTGTAGATCGAGGGGTCGGGTTCGTAGGACCAGGTCTCGGTGGCCACCCCGGCGTCGACGTCCAGGTCGTATTCCATGACCCGGCTCCGGGTGCCGCCCAGGCCCTCGTTGTCGAAGACCAGCAGCCGTCGCCCCGCGATCTCGAACTGGTGCTGGTGGATGAAGCGCTGGCCCTCGATGTCGATGGTGGCGGCTTCATCCCCGACGACCCACTCGCACTCCCCGGTCGCCCGGTCCAGCTTCATGATGCTGCTGAAGTTGCGGATCCCGACGTAGTATGCGTCCTCGGCCTCGTCGTAGTCGAGGGCGTTGACCCAGGTCCAGCCCAGCTCGGGATCGTCGCCGGGCTGCTCGGCCGGGTCGAAGCAGTCCCAGCTCGTCCAGATGTCGGTCAGGGTGCCATCGGGGGCGATGTCGACCAGGCGGTCGCCGCGCACCTCCCCCTCGGGGCCCTCCCCGTACTCCACGGCGATGGCGGTGATGGTGCCGTCGGGAAGGAAGACGAAGTCGTGGGCCAGCAGGGGCACCGGGATGGTGGTCTCGCTGGACCCGTCCCAGGGGACCACGACCAGGGCGCTGTCCGCCGCGGGGTCGCCGGAGACGCTGGCGGCGGCGTAGATGACCCCGCTTCCATCGGGCAGGATGCGCGCCCGGTAGATGTCGAGCCCGCGGGTGTCCTCGTGGTACCACACCACCCGCCCCTGGGGATCGATGATCACCGGACCGGTCACCGCCCCGATGAGGGGGGTGAGCATGTAGTCGGTGGCGCCGTCTCCCTCGACGGTCATGCCCGGAAGATCGGACGGCAGGGCGCCGGTGGAGACCTGGAGCAGCTCTCCGGTGGCGACGTCGACGCCGTCCTGCCGGGCGACCACCTGCAGCTCGACGTCGGTGTCGGGGGGAAGGCCGAGGAGGACGGCCTGGTGGGTGGTCCCGCCCGCATCGACCGGGGTCTGCCAGGCTCCTTCATCGGTGCGGTACCGCACGTAGCCGGCCGCGTCGACGTCGGTGGTCCAGTCCACGGTGATGACGGTGGCGATGTCATCACTGACGGTGGCCGTGGTGTCGAGGACGGACACCCCGGTCCCCTTGTCTCCGCAGCCGCCGAGGAGGGCGGCGAGGATGGCGCCGCTGGCGATCACTGCGACTCCATCACGGTCAGGAACAGGGGGGCGGGGTTGTAGCAGGTGCTGCACTTCAGGGCGAAGATCCAGGTGCCGCCTGCCTTGAACCCCGTGAAGTCGCCCGAGCTGCCGGTGGCCTCGCTGAGGTCGGCCTTGCTGCCGCCCTCCAGGGGGATGGAGTACAGCTCGGTGGCGATCAGCTCCAGGTCGAGGAAGCTGGCCTCCAGCTCGGTGGGGGTCTTCCCCTCGTAGAAGGCCAGCATCACCTCGTCGATGTCCTCCAGGGCGATGGGGCTGCCCAGCCCGTCGCTGGTGATGCCCGACCAGTCCACCACCCACGGGCCGTCGGCGGGAGCGCTCACCGGGGTCAGGGAGTGGATGTCGGCCGAGAAGTCGAGGAGCCCGCAGCCGCTTCCCACGTCGACCCGGGTCACGTCGCTGCTGCTGTCGGGGTTGAGGAACACGAGGTTGCGCGCGCCGACCCCCGGCTCGAGCCCCTCGGCGAACATCAGCATGTAGGTGCCGCCTTCCTCGGTGTACTCGGCGGTGATGTCGATCGTGGTGCCGAAGAAGGAGAACTCCGAGAGCCGGATGCAGGTCTGGTTGTGGTTGGTGTTCCACTCCACGTAGCCGGAGATGTCGGCCTGCTGGAGCGAGTTGGCGGAGAGGGCCTCCTCGACCTCGGTCTCGGAGAGGTGGGGGAAGCGAACCAGCCCGATGTTGTCGATGTCCTCGACGGGGTCCAGCTCGTGGCACTGGAGATCCTCGGTCATCTTGGTCCAGCAGACCTCGATGTCGGTGGCGCTGGCGGTGGTGAACGAGGGGATGTCGATGTCGCCGACGTAGGAGAAATTGTTGGCGTCGGTCAGGATGATGTTGGCTTCGAGCGTGTCGCCGGTGTCGCCGGCGGTGTCGTGACCCTTGTCGCCGCAGGCGAGCAGCATCGGGGCGAGGACGAGTGCCGAGAGGGGGATCATGGGAGCCTCGAGGTCAGTAGGGGTAGGTGCCGTCCACGCCGTCGTACTCGAAGGCGTGGGTGCCGGGGTCGTAGCTGGCGTAGGCGACCGGGTTCCAGGTCTTGCCCTCCAGCACCATCAGGGTGGGCGCGTGGCCGAAGTATTCGGGATCGTAGCCGTAGCCGCGGGTCGAGCCGACCAGGGACTCCAGGGTCGCCTTGTCGTAGCCGATGGCGTCACAGGCCACGTCGGTGTTGATGTCGGCGGCGGTGACCCGGAGATCGAAGGCCCAGTCGCAGTTGCCGCAGTCGGAGCGGGTGCCGATCGACTCCAGGCCGATGGTGATCTCGCAGAGCACCTCCCCGTCGCCCTCGTCGCCCTTGAACTGCAGGGTCTCGGAGCCGGAGTAGGTGGTCTCGGTGACGGTGGCGGTGCCGGCGAAGGTCAGCAGCCCGGTCCCGTCGGTCGCTCCACCGTCGGCACCTCCGTCGGTGCCGCCCCCATCGGAGCCGCCTCCATCGGTGGCTCCGCCGTCGGAGCCGCCTCCATCGGTGGTCCCGCCGTCGGCGGAGCCGCCGTCGGTGCCGCCCCCATCCCATCCGGTGTTGTCGATACCGCTGTCATCCCCCTTGTCGCCGCAGGCGACAAGGGTGAGCAGGGCCAGGGTGCTCAGCGTCATGGTGGGTCTCCTCCATCGGGCGTCCGGCCCGGGTGTCCATGGTGCCACCGGCTTGCGGCGACTGTCAGCCAGCGATGCCCGATGGGTGTACCGCGTTCAGCGGGGGGGTGCTCTCCACAGCTCGTCGTCGCCGCAGACGATGCGCGCCAGGCGAATCGCCTGTTCGGGGTCGAGCAACTCCACCCGCAGCGGCGGATCGCCCCCCGCCGGGAGGGGGGCCAGGACCATGGTGCCGTCCCGCAGTTCGAAGCCCCCCGCCTCGGTGCCGGCACCTTCGGCCTGGCAGGGGGTCGGGATGGCAACGGCGGCGCCGCCCTCGGGCAGGGTGAGGATCGACACGTGTCGGGGGCCTTGTCGCGGGTTGCCGCCGGATGCGCCCATGAGCACCCGAAACGGCCCCTCCCGCTCGCTGGGGGCGGCGGCGCGGAGGGCGTCGGCCGCGACCCGCTGCACCCGCAGGCGGGTGTCGTCGTCGAGCGATGGGGGCATCGGCAGCAGGTTGTCGACCGGGAGTTCGCCGGCTTCGACCGCCTCCAGGACGTCGGCGTAGAGCTCGGGGTGCTGGTGGTGGCAGCGGCGCAGGCGCAGGGCGAGGTCGTCGTCGATGAGCCTCGTGCCGAGGAGTGCGCGGGCTCCGGTCACGCAGTCGGCGCCCTGCAGGGGCAGCACGAAGCGCCGGGCGAGGGTGCGACGCAGCGTCGGGTCGATGGTGGGCACGCCGACGAGCTGCCCCGCGACGGCCTGGGCCTCGGCGGGGCTCAGGTCCTCGGACAGCTCGGCGAGCAGCTCGTCCGGGGG
>RFKJ01000742.1 GCA_003694325.1 Deltaproteobacteria bacterium | reverse complement strand
GGCCAGGGTGGGGAGGGCCAGGAAGGCGACAAGCTGGGCGACGCCGATGAGGGCCTCCCGCCCCGGCGCCGAGGGCCGGGCCGTCCCGCGGGGCGCGGGCGCGTCGACGCCGTCGACATCGCGACCGCGGACCCGGGGGTGCCGGGCGCCCTGGCGCCGGACGGCCAGGGCAGCCCCGAAGGCCATGAGGCTGGCGGCGTAGGTGCCGATGCACAGCTTGCAGGCCGCGTCCAGCACCACCAGGGCGATCGCGCCCATGACGAGGCTGGCGATCACCGGCAGCAGGGCCAGCCCGAGGACCACGCCGGTCACCGACCGATCCGCGGCCCGCTCCGGACGGAGGACGAGGTCCAGCGCCCGGTACAGCAACAGCGAGAACACCGCCATCCCCGGCAGGGACACCGGCAGCCCGCCCCACAGCGCGCGACGGAACACCGACGAGTAGGGGCTCATCAGGGTGACGTGGCAGCCGCTGGTCCCCGACACGTCCGCGCCGCCGATGCCGGGGATGAACGAGCAGTGCAGTCCATGCACCTGCCGGTCCAGGTACAGGGCGAAGTCGTAGGTCGAGAAGCCGGTGAACAGCAGCCCCAGCGCGGCGGCGACGGCCAGCAGGATCGGCCACCGGCGAGATGATGCGGACACGGAGACCCGGGGTTGGAGGGAACGACCCTCCCATCATACCGCATCGAGGCTTACGGTTGCCATGTCAAGAGCACGAACCGGACGGAGCGCCCGCCTTCCCTGCTCGACCGGCCCCGGGGGATCAGGAGGTCGGGGCGTCGGCGCCGTCCTCCACCGGTGCCAGGTCGGGCTGCTCGGCGTCGGGCTGCTCGGCGTCGGGCGATCCCGCGTCCGGCGGCCCGGCGTCGGGCGATCCCGCGTCGGGCGATCCCGCGTCCGGCGGCCCCGCGTCCGGCGAGCCCTCCTCGGGTGCCGGGGTCTCCTCCTCCCCTTCCGCCGGGCCGGAGGCCGGCCGGGCCTCGATGACCAGGTCCAAGCGGCCCCGGTCGTCGGGCCGCACGTCGAGGTGGGCGACTCCGCCGTCCACCAGCTCGCCGAACAGCATCATGTCGGCGAGCGGCCGCTTGATACGGTGGTGGATCACCCGTCCCATCTCCCGGGCGCCCATGGCCGGGTCGTATCCCTGCTCGGCGAGCCAGTCCCGGGCGGCGACGGTGGCCTCGATCCGCACCCCGCGGTCGGCCACCTGGTCGCCGAGCTGGGCGAGGAACTTGTCGACGATGCGGCGAACCACCGGGGCGGGCAGGGAGCCGAACTTGACGAGCGCGTCGAGGCGGTTGCGGAACTCGGGGGCGAAGGTGCGTTCCAGCGCGGCATCCATCTTGTGCTCGCCGCTGCGCTTGCCGAAGCCCAGGGTCCGCACGGCGGCCTCGCGGGCGCCCGCGTTGGTGGTCATGATCAGGATGACGTTGCGGAAATCGGCCTTCTTGCCCGTGTTGTCGGTGAGGGTGGCGTGGTCCATGACCTGGAGCAGCAGGTCGTAGATGTCGGCGTGGGCCTTCTCGATCTCGTCGAGGAGCAGGACGCAGTGGGGGTTGCGGTTGATGACGTCGGTGAGCTGGCCGCCCTGGTCGAAGCCGACGTAGCCCGGGGGCGCCCCGATGAGCCGGCTGGCGGTGTGGCGCTCCTGGTATTCCGACATGTCGAAGCGCTGGAAGCTGATCCCGAGGATGTGGGCGAGCTGCTTGGCCAGCTCGGTCTTGCCGACGCCGGTGGGCCCGGCGAACAGGAACGAGCCCACCGGCTTGTCGGGATCCTTGAGGCCGGCGCGGGACAGCTTGATGGCGCTGGCCACCGCCTCCACCGCGGCATCCTGGCCGAAGATGACCTTCTTCAGCTCGGCCTCGAGATCGATCAGCTCCTTGCGCTCCTCGGTGCTGACCGACTTGGGCGGGATCCGGGCCATCCGGGCCACGGTGGTCTCGACGTCCTCGACGGTGACCGCGGGTCGTCCCGCCAGGCGGACCGACGCGCCGGCCTCGTCGATGACGTCGATGGCCTTGTCCGGCAGCTTGAGGTCCCGGAGGTGCTTGTCGGCCAGGCGGGCCGCGGCCTCCACCGCGTCGGCGTCGTAGGTGAGCCCGTGGTGTTCCTGGTAGCCGGGCAGCAGGCCCCGGAGGATGTCGATGGTGTCCTCGACGGTCGGCTCGTCGATCTCGACCACCTGGAAGCGGCGGGCCAGGGCGCGGTCCCGTCCGAAGGCCTGCTTGTGCTCCTTGTGGGTGGTGGATCCGATGCACCGCAGGGAGCCGTCGGCGAGCCGCGGCTTGAGCAGGTTGCTGGCGTCCATGGTGCCGCCGGTGGTGGCGCCGGCCCCGACCAGGGTGTGGATCTCGTCGATGAACAGGATGGCGTTGTCCTGGTCGATCAGCTCGGCCAGGACTGCCTTGATGCGCTCCTCGAAGTCCCCCCGGAACCGGGTGCCGGCCAGCAGCGCCCCCATGTCCAGGGCGTAGATCCGGGCGTTCTTGAGCGGCTCGGGAACGGAGCCCTCGTGGATGCGACGGGCCAGCCCCTCGACGATGGCGGTCTTGCCGACGCCGGGATCGCCGAGGAGCAGCGGGTTGTTCTTGCGGCGGCGGGCCAGGATGTGGACGATGCGCTCGACCTCCCGGTCCCGACCGATGAGCGGGTCGATGCGGCCCTCGGCGGCCTTGGCCACCAGCTCCTCGGTGTAGGCGCCGAGCGCCTCGTCGGCGACCTCCGACCGCTCCTCGTCCTCGTCGTCGGGCGTGGCGCCGTCGGCGGGGATGGGGGCGCGGCGGACGAGGCGCCCGGACTTGTCCACGCCGTGCGACAGGTACGAGGTCAGGTCGAGGCGGGTCACTCCCTGCTTCTCCAGCAGGTAGACGGCGTAGCTCTCCTCCTCGCGCATCAGCTCGACCAGCATGATCGTGCCGGTCAGTTCCTTCTTGCCGTGGTGCTGCACGTGCATCGCCGCCCGGTGGAAGATCCGCTGGAAGGCCAGCGTCTGCTGGGGCTCGACGACCTTGTCCTCGGGCAGCTTCTCGACCTCCTCGTCGAGGTAGGCGTCGAGGTCCTTCTCCAGCCGGGCGAGGTTGACGCCCAACCGCTCGAGCACCTCGGCGGTGTCGGGGTCGTGGAGGAGCGCCAGCAGGACGTGTTCGGTCGTCAGGTACTCGTGACGGCGCTGGTGGGCGTCCTCCATGGCGCGGGTGAGCGCGATGCGCAGGGTCGTGGCGATGTTCATGGGCGAGCCGGGAGACGGAGAGGGGAGGGGAGGGAGAACGAAGGGGCCGGAGGATCAGCGGCCCTCGTGGGGTCCGCCCTCGTCGGGTTCGGTCGACGCCATCAGCGGGTAGCCGGCCTCGCGCGCGACCTGGATGGTGCGCAGCGCCTTGGACTCGGCGACCTCGTGGCTGTAGATGCCGGCGATGCCGATGCCGTTGCGATGGACGTTGAGCATGATGCGGGTGGCCTCGGCCTTGCTGCGGTTGAACAGCGACTCCAGCACCTCGACCACGAAGTCCATGGGCGTGAAGTCGTCGTTGTGCAGCAACACCTTGTACTTGCGGGGGCGCCGGTTGCGCTCCTTGACCAGTACGTCCTCTTGCCGGTCCTTGCGGGGGTCACGCCTCGATGGCACGGAGCAGTCCTCGAACGGGGGAGGGATTCAGGGGATCGTTAGGCACCATTGTCGTCCCTGACCAGCCTTTGACCCACCGGCCGGCCGATGACGTCCCGGATGGTCGCCCAGGGCCACCGGGGCGCGGGAGCGAGGGTACCGGGAGCGACGGCCTCCAGCACCGCCGGCACGGCCACCGCGAGGGCGTCTTCGTCGCCGTCGGCGACCTTGATCGCCACGCCCAGGCCCCGGGAGGGGAGGGCGACGCAGAACAGGCCCCGGGCGCCGATCTTGCCGACGTAGTGGTCGGGGGGCGGCCCGACCACCCGGCGGGCCAGGGCCAGGTCGAGGCGGTCGTCGCCGCTGGTCCACCAGGGGTGGGCGGCCATGGCGCGCCCGATGCGGTGCAGGGTGGGATCGACGGCGGCGTCGGCCATCGCCGCGGCGATGCGGGCCCAGGCCCGGGCCATGCCGGTCAGCGACAGCCACAGGGTGGGGACGCCACAGCCGTCGGTCGCCACGCCGGGGACCTGTCCACACCACTGGTGCGCGAGGTCGATGACGCCTCGCTGGAGGGGGTGGTCGGGGTCGCGGTAGTCGTCGACGGGCCAGCCTCGGGCGTGGCAGGCAGCCAGCATCATGGCGTGCTTGCCCGAGCAGTCGTTGTGGATGGGCCGGGGCGGCTCGCCGGCGGCCAGGAGCGCCGCCAGGGTGGGGCGGTGCACCGGAGGCTCGGCGCCGCACCGCAGCTCGGCCTCGTCGACGCCGAACCGGTCGAGGAGGTGCCGGACGGCGGCGAGGTGCCCGTCCTGGCCGGAGTGCGAGCTGGCGGCGATGGCCAGGTCGACATCGCCGAGCGACGACGGGTCGCCCAGGGCATCCAGGCAGGCGCGGAGCTGCAGGGGCTTGGCAGCACTGCGCCAGGTGCTCCCGACCTCCGGACCGGTGCGCCAGCAGGGATCGGCCGTGGGGCCTCCGGTGGCGGACACGGCCACCGCCGACACCTGGTGGCGGGTCTCGCACAGACCCGCCCGGAGCTGGAGCACGAGCATGCACAGCCCGTACCCCGTTGGGGAGGCCGGGCGAAGGCCGGGCCGTGGAGCGGCCCGCCGGCGGACGCCGGGGGAGGTGCTGATGACCGTCGGTGGATTAGGGGATGGCCATGAGCACCCCACCCGATCACGGCAGCAGTCCCGCCCGCAGCGATCATGCCGGCAACGAGCATGGCAGCGTCGCCGTGACCCGCGACATCCGGGTGCAGGTCCGGCCGCGCTACCTGCCGGAGCGCTCGGCGCCCGACCGGGGGCTGTGGGTCCACGCCTACGAGGTGACCATCCGCAACGACAGCGACGTCGCCATCCAGCTCATGAGCCGGCACTGGATCATCACCGACGCGCGCGGGGTCCAGGAGCACGTGCGGGGGCCGGGAGTGGTCGGCCAGCAACCGATCATCCGGCCGGGAGAGACCTACACCTACACCTCGGGCTGCCCCCTGCGGACAGCGCTGGGCAGCATGCACGGCAGCTACCAGGTGGTCGACGCCGAGGGGGAGCACTTCGACGTCGAGATCGCGCCGTTCACCCTGGCCGAGCCCTATGCCCTGAACTGAAGCGCCCGCCGACTCCGTGGGTGGGGGACGGGGCGCGCCGCGGGGAGGCGCTCCCCGGTCGAGTGGACCCCGGGCGGCCGGCACGGAGGGCGGCGAGCAGAGCGTCCACGGGGAAGTCCATGCGCAAGATCGACAAGGCCGAGCGGATCCGGCGGATCCTCGACGAGAAGGTCCCCGAGACGCCGATCCCCCTCGAGCACCGCGATCCGTTCACCCTGCTCGTCGCGGTGCTGCTCAGCGCCCAGACGACCGACCGGAAGGTCAACGAGTGTACGCCGGCGTTGTTCGCCCGGGCCCCGACCCCCGCGGCCATGGCCGCCCTGGAACCGGACGAGATCCTCCGCTACATCCGTCCCCTCGGCCTGGCGCCGACCAAGGCCCGACGGGTGGCCCGCCTCGCGCGGATCCTCGTCGAGCAGCACGGCGGCGAGGTCCCTGCCGACATGGACGCCCTCGAGGCCCTGCCGGGGGTCGGGCACAAGACGGCCAGCGTGGTCATGGCCCAGGCCTTCGGGGTGCCGGCCTTCCCGGTGGACACGCACATCCACCGCCTCGCCTGGCGGTGGGGGCTGTCCGACGGGCGCTCGGTGGAGCGGACCGAGGCGGACCTGAAGCGGTTGTTCCCCCCGTCGTCCTGGAACCGGCTGCACCTGCAGATCATCTACTTCGGCCGGCAGTGGTGCCCGGCCCGGGGCCACGACTGGGATGCCTGCCCCATCTGCTCCTGGGCGGGGGTCCGGACCCGGCGGCGGGCCGAGGAGGCCTGCGGGCGGGTCGACCTGGCGATGAAGCAGACCCGCCGGCGCTGAGCGAAGTGCCGCGGCCGACGGG
>RFKJ01000059.1 GCA_003694325.1 Deltaproteobacteria bacterium | reverse complement strand
GGTGCGGATCATCCGCCGGGACCGCATCACCCTGGACGACACGCCCGAAGCGCCGGCCGACCCCCCGACCCCCAAGCGGCGGGTCGTGCGACGCCCGGCCCGGTTGCACGGCGAGGTGCGCGAGCTGAGCCCGCGCGAGGTGGATCTGTCGGAGATCCTGGCGGACGCGGCCGCGGAGGGAGCGGCCGTGGCGGAGCCTGGCGTTGCGGAGCCGAGCGCTGCGGAGCCGAGTGCTGCGGAGCCGAGTGCTGCGGGGCCGAGTGCCGTGGAGACCCCGGTCGGTGGGGCGGAGACGCCGGCCCGAGGGGGAGGAGAGGCGCCCACCGCCGACGCCACCCCGGCGGAATCCCCGGTCCCGCCCGCGGGTGCAGGGGCCGCCGCGGCTGCCTCGACGCCCGCCGATGTCCTCGACGAGGAGCCGCCCGCCGAGGCCGGCTCCGATCCGTCTCTCGCCGAGGTCGTACCCTTGTTTCCGTCGGCACCGGTCGGGGCGCTCGCCTGGCAGGTGTGGGTCGACGGCGAACCCCTGCCGCTGGTGTTCATCGCCGACAACGCCGGGGAAGCGGCGGTTCGGGTCGCCGACCACGTCGCGGCCGAACGCCTGAAGCGGGCCAGCCTGCGGCTGGTCGGTCCGACCCTGTCGCGGTAGTCGTGGCGGTCGATCGGCTCGGGGTGGTGGGCGGGCTGGCCGTCGGCGTCGTCGTGGGCTTCGTACTGGGTGGGATCGGGCCCCGCAACGAGCTGGCGCGGGTCCAGGACGAGCTGAGCGCGACCCGCGACGAGCTGGTGGAGGTGCAGGCCCGCCTGGCCCGTCGCAACCCGCTGGAGGTGCTGGGCCTGCCGGACGGGTTGTCCGGGGGTGGGGACCTGCCGCGACCGGAGGGAGCCGCGCCGCCGCCCGAACGTCGTAAGCCTGTGCCGGAGCCCCCACCGACCGCGCCCGCGGTGGAGGACGACCCCGGCGGCCGGCCGGCAGGGCCCGAGCCGGGCCTGGCGGAGTTCGATGCCGCCGTGGAGGCCCAGCGGTTGCGCAAGGAGCAGAGCCGGGCGGCCCTCATCGAGCAGGCGGACCTCGACGACCAGGAGATCGCCGAGCTGGACGCCACCATCGATGCCATGAACGATCGCCTCGGGGCACTCGGCGACGAGCTGCTGGACCTGGCCCTGGAGGGGGGAGATCCCGACGCTCCGGAGATGCTCCACGCGGTCCACGAGATCAGCGGCATCCTCTACGACGCCCAGGTCGAGCTGGACGCCATCATCGGCGAGGACGCGGTGGACGGGGTGGACCCGGAGGCGCGCGAGGTGTGGAACCACATCGACCTCGAGAGCTTCCGGGACGCCGTCGAGGCTGCGCGGGACGAAGGAGCGATCGGACCGTGAGCCCGGGCGCGGGGCCCGCCGCGGCGATGTCCGGGGTGCGCGATGCGCTCGTCGTGGCCGGGTTCGAGCTGCGGTCGGCGCTGCGCACGCGCAAGGCGCTCCTGCTGCTGTTGCTCTACGTCGCCGGGGCGGTGGCGGCCGACGCCGGATTCGTCCACATCCTCCAGGCCTTCGAGCGCACGGCGGCCGACACGCTTTCGGTGGCCGCCACCGATACCCCGGGGGCGATGACCGGTCGGCTGATGGCCAGCCCGCAGGTCCTCGACATGGTGGGGGAGCTGGTCGGCGATCGCGCGCTGGCCACGCAGCTTCTGGCCATCCCCCCCCTGGCCCTGTTCTACGGATGGGTGGCGTTGAGCTTCGTGCCCGTCCTGGTGGCGCTCACCAGCAGCGACGCGATCGCCGCCGACGTGGAGTCGGGCGCGGCCCGCTACGCCCTGGTCCGCACCGGACGGGGCGCCTGGGCGGCCGGCAAGCTGCTCGGCCAGGCGCTGCTCATGGTGGTGGGGCTCGGCGCGGGTGCAGTGGCGACCTTCATCATCGGCCTGGGCTGGACCCGGGGCTTCGACCCGGTGGCCAACCTCGTGTGGCTGGCCCGGATGTGCGGCCGGGCGTCGCTGGTGGGCTACGCCTGGCTGGGGGTGGTGCTCGGCCTGTCCCAGCTCACCCGCCACACCAACCGGGCGCGGCTGCTGGGGGTGATGTCGCTGGTCGCGCTGGGCGGGGGGCGGGCCTTCCTCTCCCACGCATCGGTCATCCGGGACCGGGCGGCGGCCGTGGCCGACAGCCTGCTGCCCCTGTTCATCGGCAGCCACGTCATCGACCTGTGGCAGCCCGACTGGCGGCTGCGCCTGCCGGCCATGGTCATGCTCGTCGCCCTGGGGACCGCGGCGTTCGTCGCGGGGCACCGGTTCTTCTGTCGGCGCGATGCCTGAGGGGCGGCGGGTGGCCGATCTCGCGCTCCGGATCCGCGGGCTTCGCCGTCGCTACGGGGCGACCGTGGCCCTGGACGGACTCGATCTCGACGTGCCGCGGGGGGTGATCTGCGGTCTCGTCGGCCCCAACGGGGCCGGAAAGACCACCACCATGGGCATCGTCGCGGGCCTCATCCGGCCGGACGCCGGCACCGTGGACGTGCTGGGCGAGGGCCCGTTCGACCCGACACGGCACGCCGGTCGGGTCGGCCTGCTTCCCCAGGACTGCGCGATGCCGGCGTCGCTGCCGGTCGGGGAGGTGCTCGCCTACTACGGACGCCTGCAGGGGCTGTCCACCTCCATGGCCCGCCGGGCTGCCGACCGGCTCCTCGACGAGGTCGACCTCGCCGATCGTGCCGGGCAGCGCATCGGCCAGCTCTCCCACGGGATGCGCCGCCGGGTAGCGGTGGCCCAGGCGCTGATCGGGGACCCCGAGCTGGTCCTCCTCGACGAGCCCACCAGCGGCCTCGACCCGCACCTCGTCGTGCGGATGCGGGCCCTGCTGCGGACCCGTCGGGGCCGCTGCACCATCGTCGTCTCCTCCCACATCCTCGCCGAGCTGGAGGCGACCTGCGACCACGTCATCTTCATGGAGCGGGGGCGATGCACCGCGGCCGGCTCCATGGCGGAGCTGACCGGCCGCAGCCGGCAGGTCATCGTCGAGCTGGAGCCGGGCCTCGATGCCCCGGCACTCGTCCCGTCGCTGCAGGGGGCGGGTCTCCGGGCGCAGGTCGACGGGACCCGGCTCGTCGTCACCGGACCCACGGGGGAGGGGACCGCGGCCCTCAATGCCCGCCTGCTCCCCGTCCTGCTGGCGGCGGGGGCGCCCATCGTCGAAGTCCAGGCCGGCCGGAGCCTGGAGGCGACCTGGATGGCATCGCGGGCAGACCCTCCACCCGGCCCGAAGCCCGGCTGACGGACGCCCGCCGCCCCGTGGCGCTGGGGAGGGAGTGCGCAGAGGCCGCGCCCGGAGGGCTGGCCGCGTCACCGTCCCGGTGGGGTGCCGTGGACGGCGCCGGGGAGCCGGTCCGGCCAGACCGACTCGAGTTCGACCAGCGCGTGGTGCACGATCTGTCGGATCCGTTCGCGCGACAGGTTGAACTGGCGGCCGATCTCGGAGTAGGTCCGAGGGGGGCCCGAGAGGCCGAGGTACGCCGCGAGGACCTCTCCCGAGCGGCGCTTGCGGAGGTCGGACAGGGCTCGTTCCAGGGCGTGGGCAACCTCGTCCGGCAGGCCCGGCGGACCGTCGGGCAGCATGGGGCCCTCCCGGTGGACCGGCCCACCGCTGGTCCCCCTTCCGGGTACACCGTGGCGCCGCCACCAGAGCCAGGCCTCAGCCCCCGGGTCGCCGGGGGCGTCGGGCATGTACGGATCACCTGCCGGTTCGTCCCCCCGGTCATCCGGGTCGGTATCGGACGCCTCGGCCCAGGCGCGGCTCCGGCGGACGGCTTCTCCGCGAGCCATGGCGGGCCAACGCAGGGAGACGATCTGCGCGAGGAAGCGCTGCCGAACCGGTTTCGTCCAGACCCGTGCGAGCTGGTTCAAGCTGGCGCCGTTGCTGCGCCGGGTCTCGATGCGCTCGATCGCTTCGCCGAGCGCAAGGGCCGCGACGAGGATCTCGTCGTCTCGGGTGAGCTGCGGCGCGCAGCGGCGCAGGGCGATGCGGACGCCCTGGCGAAACATGCGCGTTTGCAACTCGGACAGCTCCTGGAGCGGCTTGTGGAGGGCAGCCATGCGCTCGGGATGGGTCCGGGCCATCCAGCGGAGGAACCGAACTCGGTGGACCTGTTGGAGTCCTGCCCGGTTCATGGCGAGGATGAGTGCTTCGGGCCCGTTGCGAAGCGCGTTGCTGATCTGGCGCAGCGTGTTGGGATCGACCCGAGGGATCCCCCGCCCCCCTTGACTTGCCCAGGTGTTCCAGGAATCCGCCTGGCGATCCCGTTGGAAGACGAGCTGCACCATGCCGGCGGTCAGCAACTCCATTCGTTGAACCTGGCGAAGCTGCGTGTGCCCGTCCCATTGCGGGGGAGCGGTCGACCGCAGGGGATGGCCGGTGAAGGCCTCCGCCGGGACGGGCCGACCGTCGTCGTCGAATCCGCGCGTCGCGGCGAGGTTGCGGGCCAGCTCCGCGTTCACGACGCCTCTCCTGCGATGGTGCCGACGATCTCGGGCGCGCCGAGGGCTTGTGTCCTGCGGGGAAAGCGGACCGACAGCAGTCGGACCTCGTCGAAGATGGTACGGGGGGGGAGCTGCTTCTGGCGCCAGCGAGTCGCCTGGCGGGTCAGGGCCGCCCGACCGACGCCCGAACGAACCCAGGCGTCGAGTTCGTCGAGTAACGGCAGGCGGGCCGGCGGCAGCGTCGGGCGAAGTTCGTCGAACTTGTCGAGGACCCAGGTCTCGAGAGGCCGGAGCTTGGGAAGACGCTGTTGTTCGAGGAAGTTGCGAGCCGGAACCTCGAACCGCGCCCAGGCCGCGTGCTCGAGATCGTACGGCGGGGGCGTGGGATCGTCGGGGGCGCCCGCCTCGGCGTGGCGGGCCAGCAGGTCGAGCGCCGCGACATCGTCGAGTTCATCGGTGCCGTCGCGGTAGAAGCGCCAGAACCAGCCCGCGCGGCAGGCGACGACGCCCGGCCGTTGAGCCCGGCTGACCGCCCGGCGCCCGGGGCGCAGCGTGGCAATGCGCGCGTAGCGCTTCGGATCGGTGCGGCGGAGGGCCTGGATCCGAGAGGCGTGCCGGGCCATGCCGTCCAGGGCTTCCTCCGACTCCTCCTCGCGGAGGGCCTTACCGGTGTAGGCATCGATCATGCCATCGAGGTCCGGCCGCTCCTCGGCGGGGAGGACATGCGCGTCGTCGCCGAACACGGCGAGGATCTCGGCATGTCTCCGGCGGATGACCGCCTCGATGCCCAGGTGGCGTTCCAGGCTGCGCTCCGGAAGGAACGACGCGATGACGATCTCGTCGTGTTCCGAGCCGATCCGGTCGATGCGGCCGGCCCGCTGGATCAGCCGGACCGGGTTCCAGTGCAGGTCGAAGTGGATCACCGTGTCGGCGTCCTGGAGGTTCACGCCCTCCGAGACGGCGTCCGTCGCCACCAGCAGAACGGGATCGTCCGGTCCCGGCTCCCGGCTGTGGGCGCGGGGGGCGAAGCGACCGAGCAGGTCGTCGCGTCCCCGCGTCGAGCCGGTGACCAGGGCCACGCCGGACC
>RFKJ01000741.1 GCA_003694325.1 Deltaproteobacteria bacterium | reverse complement strand
GGCCGAGGATGCGGCGCCGGTCGAAGATGCGTCGCCGGCCGAGGATGCGGCGCCGGCCGAGGATGCGGCGCCGGTCGAAGATGCGTCGCCGGCCGACGAGGCTGCCGCGGGCGACGCCCCCGAGTCCGTACGAGAGGGATGAACCGGCCGGGCCGGTGGACGGCGATCACCGCCGGGTGAGGAGGCGGTGACAGCGTCGGACGAGGGTGTCGAGGCGTCGAGGGTGCAGCTCGGCGGGGTCGGTCACGGCGACCGCGATGGCCAGGTCCATCTCGTCGTCGTCGGGGTACGCGGCGGCGCAGGTGCGGGCGTCGCGACCCTCGGCGATCAACGAGGCGACCAGCCCGGCGGCCGCGGCATCCAGCACCGCCGGGGGGGCCCCGGCTGCATGGAGCCGGACCAGGCAGGGGGGCTCACCGCAGGCGACGCGGGTCACCTCGAAGGCGTGGACGGCGGCGAGCCGGTCGACCAGCGCGGCGCAGGTTTCGCAGGAGGCCGTGTCGTCGCCCGCCGGTTCGGGTGCCTCCCACGTTTCGAGCCGGAGTTCTGCCGCTTCGAGCCGTCGGCGAAGGGCGGTCACCTCGTCGGCGAGCCGGGCCCGTTCCGGGTCCTCTCCGCAGCGGGGAGGCGCCGTCGCCGCGGGATCGGCTGCGGGAGTCGATTGTCCTTCGCCGTAGGTCGGGCTCGTGGGGACCCCGTCGGGCAGGGGGGGAACCGGGTGGAAGGTCCGCCCGGCGAGAAACCCGCCCACCGCGGCAGCGGCCAGCCAGGTGGCCCGGGGGCGGCGCGATGGCGCGACTTTCACAGCTCGGACGCCCGCCACCGGGCGCGAAGGGTGGCCTTCCGGGCGGGGGCGCTCGCCGGCCGGATGGCGAACACCGTCCGCCATCGCGCGGCGTCGGGAGACGGCCCGGCCACGATCCGCACCGGCACCGTGCCCTCATCGGGCCAGATGTCCGCGACCCCGGCGGCATCGAAGCCCTCGCGGGCGTGATCCACCGCGACGAGGCAGGGATGCTCGGCACAGTCGAGCCGGGTGGCGTGGGCATCCCGGGGCAGGTTCCACCGGTCGACCGCCGCCTCGACCCGGTCGGGCGGGGTTGCCGCGACCAGCGCTGCGGTCCAGGGGTGGGGCGTGCCGGTGATGGCGTGGAGGCGGGACGTCACCCGGTGAAGCTCGGCCTCCAACTCGCCGCGTTCGGCCTGCAGGCGCGCGATCTCCTCCCGGTCGGGGGAGCAGTCGGCGGCCACCTGCCCGTCGGCGGCAGGCTGGCCCTTCTCCGTGGGATCCGAGGAACGGGCCGACTCCCAGGAGACCGACGACGCCCACCGGCTCCGCCCCGGAACGGGGTCGGACCGGTGGGGTGAAGTGACCAGGCCCACCAGCATCGCGGCGAAGAAGGTCGCGGACACCATGAGGCTGGACTCGGCCTGCATCGCCGGCTCCAGGAGAGGTTGACAGGAGGGACACGGGAGCCACCCGGTCCGCTGGGTCGCAGCGGGGATGGATGGGCAAGCGGACTGCGCCTGTGATGAGCTGGGGGAGGCGCGGCCCGATCTCCGACCCGAGACCGGCGTTTCCCGGAGCGGTCGGGCGAGATGCGCCGCCCCCGGGTCTTCGGTTCGGCCCCCGCCCGGCTCAACCACCTGTTACGCTGTTCTCTACCAACCGGTAGAGAGTCGTGGTCCAACCAGTCGACAGCGTCCCCGAGCGGATCCTCGCCGAGGCCACCCGCCTGTTCGCCAGCCGCGGGTTTTCGGCCACCTCGCTGCAGGCCATCGCCGATGCGGCGGGCATCACCAAGCCGACCCTCGTGTACCACTTCGGCAGCAAGGACCGGCTCCGCGACGCAGTGATCGACGCATTGCTGGACCACTGGCGGGAGGAGCTGCCCCAGCTCATGCGCGCCGCGCAGGCGGGCGGGACTCGCCTCGACGCCCTGATGGCGGCCTTTTTCGCGTTCTTCCGGCGGGACCCCAGACGGCCCCGGTTGCTGCTCCGCGCAGCGCTGGACCGTCCGGACGCGCTGCGCGACCGCCTGCGGCAGCACCTCCAGCCGTGGACGGGGCTCCTCACCCAGGCGATCCGGGCCGGCCAGGCCCAGGGGCTGCTGCGGCCGGCCACCGATCCCGAGGCCTTCACCGTGCTGGTGATCTCGGCAGCCCTCGGCGTGGTCGCCCTTGGCGAGCACACCGCCGCCCTCGTCTCCCCCGAACCCTCGACGCAGGCCCAGCAGGACGAGCTGATCCGGGTCGCGCGCTCCGCGCTGATCTGTCCACCGAAGGAGACCTGATGGCGGACTTCTCCCGCGACCACGGCGGGGGTGCGGGTGCGCGGACGGTCGGCCGCCTCCCGTCCGGCCGTCACCGCCAGGAGGGGCGAAGATGATCCGACACCTGCTGCGCCAGGGCCCCGCCATCGGGGCCACGCTCAAGCTGCTCACCGCCGGCAGGGGCTCGGGGGTGCCGGACCTGCCGGGGCCGACGCTGACGGACACCGTGCCGCCGCGCCCCCGGGCGCTCGTCGACGACTTCGTTCGGGTATGCGGCGGCCGACCCCAGGCGTGGAAGGGCCGGCTGCCCCCCACCATGTTCCCCCAGTGGGGCTGGCCCCTGTTCACGCGCGCGCTGCACGGGCTCCCCTACGATCTCACCAAGGCCGTCAACGCCGGCTGCTCGTGGACCGCCCGTGCTCCCCTGCCCGACGACCAGCCGCTGCACCTGTCGGCTCGCCTGGTCGACGTGGACGATGACGGGCGGCGGGCGCTCATCCGTATCGAGCTGACCACCGGCACGGCTTCGGCGCCCGATGCGCTGTCGTCGACCCTGACGGTGTTCTGTCCGCTGCCCCGACGCGCGGACGGCGCCGCGCCCGGAGCGAAGAAGGACAAGCCCACCGTGCCGGTGGACGCCCGGGCCATTGGCGAGCGTCGCCTCGGCAAGACCCAGGGGTGGCGCTTCGCCCTGGTCTCCGGCGACCCCAACCCCATCCACTGGCTGTCGCCCTACGCGAAGATCGCCGGCTTCGGCGGCGTGATCCTGCACGGGTTCTGTACCGCGGCCATCGCCGCCGAGACCATCATCGACAGTCGCTTCGCTGGTGACGTCGACGCCCTGCGCGGCATGCACGGACGCTTCACCCGCCCGCTGCGTCTGCCCCGGACCGTCCAGGTGTTCACCGGCAACCCGGACGTAGACGGAGTCCGGCCCGTCCATGTCGGGACCGCACCGGGCGGGCCCGCCTTCCTCGTCGGAGGCTTCCATGGCTGATCCCCTCGTCGCCCTCGGGCGCAACCGCACCGCCCGCAAGCTGGTGGGGGTCCTCGGCGTGTCCCTGCCGCCCACCCTGGCCCGGGACAGCGGCCCCTGGCGTGGGCAACCACTGGAGGACAAGCAGGTCCTGGTGCTCGTCGGGCCGCAGGCCGGGCTGCTGGCGGCCATCGCCGACACCCTGGCCCAGGCCGGGGCCGAGCCCGCGGTCGTCGGCGATCTCGCGCCGTTCGCCGCGGCGGCCGAAGCCTGGGGCCGGCCAGCGCGTGCGGCGACCGTGGATGAACGCCCCGACATCGTCGTGATGGACGTGAGCGGTCTGTCCACCATCGACGATCTCCACGCCCTCTACGACCTGCTGCACCCCCGGATCCGCGCCGTGCGCAGCTCGGGCCGCGTCGTCGTCCTCAGCCGACCGCCGGCCGACGCGAGCGACGTCGAGCAGCGGGTGGTCCGCCGGGCGGTGGAGGGCTTCATGCGCAGCGTCGCCAAGGAATTGGGCCGCAAGGGGGCGACGGCCAACCAGGTGGTGGTCCCCGAGGGCTTCGAGGACCGGCTCAACCCGGTGCTGCGCTGGCTGGCCACGCCGCGGTCGGCCTACGTGTCCGGCCAGGTGCTGGCCGTGTCGCGCACCGTGCGGCTGGCCGACCCCGCATGGACCCGCCCGCTGGACGGCAAGGTCGCCCTGGTGACCGGGGCGGCCCGGGGGATCGGGGAGG
>RFKJ01000740.1 GCA_003694325.1 Deltaproteobacteria bacterium | reverse complement strand
GGGAGATGCGGTCGCGGTGCTGGTCGAGGAGCCGATCCCCGATGATCCTGCCACCGCCGCGGCCCGGGCGGAGTTGCGGGCGGTGAGCCCGGTCCAGGAAGCGGTCGATCGCTGCGGACCGGCGGGGGCCTGGGCCCTTGGCTGGGAGCCCTGGCCCGCGCAGCTCGAGGATGCGCCGCCCGGGGAGCCCGGTCCGGTGCTCCAGCCGGTGGCGGACAGCGTGCTGAGCCCGGGGACGCCGTCGATGCTCGCCGCCGGCGACCTCGCCGATACCGGCTGGCTCCTGTGGAGTGCGCCGTTCCGGCCGGTGTCGGTGCCGGTCGAGGCGGTCGAGGTGCTGCGCGCCCTCGATGGCCGGCGAGACGCGGCAGCGGTCGCCGAGGCGGTGTCGCAGCCCCGGGAGCGGGTCGATGCGCTGCTGGATGCGCTGGTTTCCTGGGGGGCGGCGACGGCGGCCTGACCGCGGCGCTCAGGACTCCAGGGCCCGGTCGAAGGCGGCGAGGGTGGCGTCGACGTCCTCGTCGTGGATGTCGAGGTGCAGGACGAGCCGGATTCGGTCGGCGCCGACCGCACCGCAGAGCACGCCGTGGTCGCGGAGGCGGGCGACGAGTGCCCGGGCGTCGTCGACGGTGACGTAGACCATGTTGGTCTGGGGGGGCTGGACCTCCAGGCCGCGACGGGCGAGGCCCCGGGCGAGGGCTGCGGCCCGCGCGTGGTCGTCGGCCAGCCGATCGACGTGGTGCTCCAGGGCGTGGATCCCCGCCGCCGCCAGCAGGCCCGCCTGGCGCATCCCACCCCCGAGCGCCTTGCGTACCCGCCGTGCCTTGGCGATGACCTCGGCGGGGCCGCAGAGCAGGGAGCCGACGGGGGCGCCGAGCCCCTTGCTGAGGCAGAAGGTGACCGTGTCGTAGCCGCGCACGCGGCGGGTGGCGGGGATCCCGCTGGCCACCACGGCGTTGAAGAGTCGGGCGCCATCCATGTGGGTGGCGGCGCCGTGGCGGTGGGCCACCGCCGCCACCTCGTCGAGGTGGGCCAGGGGCCAGACGGTGCCCCCGCCGCGGTTGCTGGTGTCCTCGACGCAGACCAGGCGTTGCGGCGCGTGGTGGACGTCCTCGTCGCGAAACTCCGCCTGCAGGGCGGCGGGGTCGATGACGCCGGCGGTGCCGGCGATCCGCCGCAGCAGGACACCGGAGATCAGCGCCGCCCCCCCGGCCTCGTAGTGGAAGGGGTGGGCGCCGTCCTCCACGATGACCTCGTCGCCGGGCTCGGTGTGACAGCGGATGGCCACCTGGTTGCCCATGGTGCCGCTGGGCAGGAACAGGGCGCGTTCCTTGCCCAGGCGCTCGGCGGCCAGCGCCTCCAGGCGGTTGACGGTGGGATCTTCGCCGTAGACGTCGTCGCCGACCTCGGCACTGGCGACGGCCCGGCGCATGGCGGGGGTGGGGCGGGTGACGGTGTCGCTGCGCAGGTCGATCATGGCCGGGCCGCGGGTCGCACGAGGCTGTCGAGGTAGTCGGGTGGAACGGGCAGCCCCAGCAGGTCGAGCAGCGTGCCGCCGATTCGGGCGATGCTGCCCATGGGGCGGTCCGGGGCCGGGTCGCGGAGGCGCCAGCGGCCGCTGGGATCGGCGACGACGACGGGGACCGGATTGAGGGAGTGGCTGGTCGACACGATCCGCTGGCCGTCCGGCCCCAGGGCGTAGGTGCCCCGCTTGCGGTCGACCCGGAACATCTCGTCGGCGTTTCCGTGGTCGGCGGTGAGCACCAGGACCCCCCCGGCGTCGAAGGTGGCGTCGACGATGGCGCCGACGCAGCGATCGACCACGCCCACGGCCGTGACGGTGGCGTCGAGGACGCCGGTGTGGCCCACCATGTCCCCGTTGGCGAGGTTGATGCGCACGTGGTCGTACCGGCCGGAGCGGATGGCGGCGGCGGCGTGCTGGGTGACGGCGTCGGCGCTCATGGCGGGGGCCTGGTCGAAGGGCACCTGCAGGGACGGCACCTCGGCGCGTTCCTCGCCCCGGGGAGGGTCGCTGCGGTTGCCGTTGAAGAAGTAGGTGACGTGGCCGAACTTCTGGGTCTCGCTCACGACGTACACGGTCTTGCCCGCCGCTGCGAGGTGGTCTCCCACGGTGCCGGTGATCACCGGCGGGGCGACGAGGAACGACGGAGGCACGTGGAGATCGCCGTCGTACTCCATCATGCCGGCAAAGCTGACCTCGGGAGGAGGGCGACCGTCGGGTCCGGAGCGATCGAATGCCCGGAAGTCCGGCTCGGTGAACGCGCGGCTGATCTCGATGGCCCGGTCGCCGCGGAAGTTGAACAGCAGGACGGCGTCGCCGTCGTGCATGCCGTCGTAGCCGTCGATGACGAAGGCGGGCAGCCACTGGTCGTCGATGGACGGGTCCTCGGCGTACAGGGTCTCGATGGCGTCGGTGACGGTGGGGAAGCGCCGTCCGACGGCGTGGACGTGGCAGTCCCATCCTCGCTTGACCATCGCCCAGTCTGCCTCGTACCGATCCATGGTCATGTGCATGCGGCCCCCGCCGGTGGCGAACGCGTAGTCGCGCCCGTCGGTGGACAGCGCCCGGAGCGAGTCGTCGAGGGGGCCGAACCAGCGCAGGGCCGTCCGCTTGCCCACGTCGCGCCCGTCGGTGAGCCCGTGGACCCGCAGGCGACGGACGCCGTCGACGACGGCGCGGTCGATCATCGCCCGCAGGTGATCGACGTGGCTGTGGACGTTGCCGTCCGACACCAGCCCCAGCAGGTGCAGGGTGCCGCCGGCCCGGGCCCGGGCCACGGCCTCCCGCCAGGCCGCCCCCTCCCAGATCGCGCCGGTCTCGATGGCCCGGTTCACCAGCTTGGCGCCCTGGTCGAAGATCCGCCCGGCCCCCATGGCGTTGTGTCCCACCTCGCTGTTTCCCATGTCGTCGTCGCCAGGCATGCCCACGGCGGTGCCGTGGGCTTGGAGCAGCCCCCAGCCGAAGCGGGACTGGAGGGCGTCGATATGGGGGGTGGAAGCGAGGAACACCGCGTCACCGTCGTCGCGGCGGCCCCACCCGATCCCGTCGAGGATGAGCAGGACGACGGGGCGGGGGGAATCGGATTGGTGGGTCATGGGCAGCTCCGGTGCGGTCGCCCCTCCTATCCAGCGCATATGATGCGGCGACGCGCGAGCGCCCCGAAGCGCGCGCAGAGGAGCCTTCCATGGCGGAACGGGTCGTGGTCATCGGAGCGGGCATCACCGGCAGCCTGGTGGCGTGGCGCCTGCAGCGCGCGGGCTGGCAGGTGACCGTGTTGGAGGCCCGCCACGTGGGCGCCGGTTCCTCGTCCCGCACCGCCGCGGGGATCCGCCAGCAGTTCTCGACCCCGGAGACGGTGGTCGGCATGCGCTTCTCGGTGGACTTCTACAAGCGCTTCGTCGAGCTGGTGGGTGGGGAGACGACGCCCATCCACCAGAACGGCTACCTGTTCCTGGCCGAGGGCGAGGAGGGGGCGGCCCAGGGCCGGGCGCGGGTCGAAATGCAGCGGCGCTGCGGGCTGGAGGACGTGGTCTGGCTGGCTCCCTCCGAGACCGTCGAGCGGTTTCCGTGGGTCGACGGCGACCGGATCAGCGGGGCGAGCTTCTGCCCCAGCGACGGCTTCCTGCGACCGGAGGTGGTCTACAACGAGGCCATCGCCGCGGCCCGGCGGGCCGGGGCGGTCGTCCTCCAGAACGCGCCGGTGGTCGACGCCCGTCGGGCCGGTGCCCGGCTGGTCGCGGTCCAGGCCGGGGGACGCTGGCACGAGGCCAGCCTGTTCATCGACGCGACCAACGCCTGGTCGCCGCGCGTCGCCGCGATCCTCGGTGCGGCGGACCTGCCTGTCGCCGCCTACAAGCGCCACCTGTGGTTCATCGCCCGGGGGGGCAGCATGTCGGCCCGCGCACTGCTGGCCATGCCCCTCGTCATCGTGCCGGGGGGGGCCTACTGCCGTCCGGAGAACGCCGGGTCGCTCATGGCCGGCTACGCCCACGACGCGCGGGACGACCGGGACTTCGACTACGAGGACCAGGACGCCGTCGAGCCGGCCTGTTCCCACCGATCCGGCACCGACAGCATCGCCTTCCAGGCGTGGATGTCGCTGGCCGAGTACCTGCCGCCCATCGGGGAGTTCGCGGGTATTACGGCCACCACCGCCGGCTACTACGGCACGACGCCGGACCACAACCCCTACCTCGGCTACGACCCCGTCGTGTCCAACCTCGTGCGCCTGGTCGGGTTCTCGGGGCACGGAGCGATGTTCGGTCCCTTCACCGCCCTGGTCGCCGAGGCCCTGGCGGCCAGCGGCCGGGACCTCGACCACCTGGCGGTGCTGGACCGGGAGGTGTCGCTGCGGCCGTTCCGCCCGGGGCGCAAGCCGGGGAACGCCGAGGCGATGGTGATCTGAACCGACCGGCGCCTTCGCCGGGGTGGGGGCGCGCCGGTGGCCCTCCCTGGCGAGGCGCCCCCCGCGCGAGCCGACGGCGGGACGGCGGCCCGACGGGCAGGAGGTCGCAGCCCCGGCCCGGACGGGGGTCGAAGGGGGCCTGCGACACGGTCTGGTGAACCCTGGCGCGGGTCGTCGTGCGCCCGCTCGGCTGTGTTAGTGGCCGGGTTCAGCAGGGTGGCGGCCGCGTCGCCCCCGACCGCAGCGATGGGACCCCAGGGACCCGTCGGGCCATCGTGCTTCCGTGCCGACGATGCGCAGGCGGTCCGGCTCGGAACGATCATCCCCCCATTTCGCCGGGAGCTGCCGATGAGCAGTGCAGAAGTCCTCTCCACCGAGATCCCCGAGCCCACCGC
>RFKJ01000739.1 GCA_003694325.1 Deltaproteobacteria bacterium | reverse complement strand
GGTTGCATCACCGGGGGCGCTGCCATCGCGCAGCTCGACGATGACGCCCTCGACATCCGTCGGGGGGGCGGTCTCCATGGCGGTCACCGGGTTTGAGGATTCGCCGCGGCCGGTTCGGGCGGGCATGTCGGTGTCGTCCTGCTTGGGGCACCCGCCGAGGGCGGTGAGCAGGCAGATCGCGCCAGCGAATTGCGAGAGAGGTTTCAGCCACGAGCGCATGCCGGATCTCCCTGGGTCCGTTCCGGTAGGCTGAGACTGCCCCAGCGGCAAGGCGGTTCCCGGACCGAATTCGTCCGGGGAGGCGGGAACCCGCTGGTGATGGCGATCGTCGGGGGAGGCCGGCAGGGAAATCTCGTGGACCTGCTCGTGCCTTGTGGTGCCGCCTGCCTTATGGGGGACCTACCCCTCCACCCTCGAGGTCCAGATGCCTGACGTCACCAAGGGCAAGGTCGTCCTGATCCACTACACCCTCACCAATTCCGAAGGCGAGGAGCTGGACAGCTCCCGCGGTGGGGAGCCCCTGCCCTACCTGCACGGGCACGACAACATCGTCCCCGGGCTGGAGAAGGCCCTCGACGGCAAGGACGTGGGCTTCCGGGAGACGGTCGTGGTCGCCCCGGCGGACGGCTATGGCGAGCACAGCGGCTTCGCGCCCCAGGCCGTCCCCCGGGACGCCTTCCCCGCCGACATGCCGCTGGAGGAGGGGATGTCGTTCGTCGTGGAGAACGAGATGGGCGACCAGATCCCGGTGTGGATCGCCGGGTTGCAGGACGACGTGGTCCTGCTGGATACCAACCATCCCCTCGCCGGGGTCGAACTGCACTTCGACGTCGAGGTCGCCGGTGTGCGGGACGCCACCCCGGATGAGCTGCTCCACGGCCATCCCCACGGTCTCGACGGCGACGACGACCACGAACACTGATTCGCCGGGCTGATTCGCCAGGCGGCTCGCTCCGGGTCGGCGTCGCTGGCGTTCAGCTTGCCTCGTCGAGGCGCTCGCACAGCCGCTCCAGCGACAGGCGCGGGGTGCGCAGGCGCACCTCCCCATCGACGAAGAAGTCGCTGAATTTCAGGTCGTCGCCCGCCGCCTGGAGGCGGTCGGCGATGGCCTCGGCATCGCCGGTGTTGAGCCGGATGCCGTGGAGCGCGAGGTCACCGTCGAGGCGGTACCGGACGGTCTGGATGCGCCGGAGTGTTGCGAGGTAGGCCCCCCGGAAGATCTCCAGGTAGGGCCGGTGGTCCATGGGGTTCTCGCTGATGAGTCGACGCAGGCGGTTGTTGGGCAGCAGCGTGTAGGAGCGGACCTCGGGGTGGCGCCGCAGCGCCAGGTTCCGGGCGGTCTCGAATCGGGTGAAGGACAGGGACCGCACGTCCTGATCGATGTTGTAGAGGATGCCCTGCCGGTTGCTGAAGCCGGGTTCCTTGCTGTGGTAGGGAAGGAACGGGTCCAGCACGATGATGAGGTCCGCTCCCCGGCGAATCGCTTCGGTGAAGTTCGAGGTCCGGGTGACCGCCCCGTCCTCGTACCAGGCTCCCTCGATCTCCACCGCCGAGAAGGCGGGGTTGATCGACAGCGAGGCCTGGACCGCCTTGCTGATCGGGACGTGCTTGAGGCCCTCGTCCCCCCACAGCACGTGGCGGCGGGTGTCCTGGTTGGTGGCGCCCACGTAGAGGGGGCGCCGCAGGCGACGGAAGTCATTGGTGGCGCCGGGTGACGTCAGGAGGCTGCGCAGGAGGGCCTCGTAGTTGTCGGACCGGAAGGGAGGCCCGATGAGGCTGGTCGCCCGGAGGAAGGCGCTGTCGAGGGAGGGGCCGGCGGCGTCGCCGCGGAGCCCGCGGACGAGCGCCCGGACGCTGTCGCGCGCGCCCTGGCGCAGGCGCGCCCGCATGTCGGCGAGGTTGAGGTGGCCGAGCCGGGCGAGGCTCAGGTTGACCGGCGGGATCCGCCCCCCTTCGAAGCCGGCGATGGCCGCCATGAACTCCTCGGCGGCGAAGCCGTTGGCGATCAGGCTGGTGACGACCGCCCCGGCGCTGATCCCGAAGTACATGTCGAAGTCGTTGGCGCTGCCGGTGGCCAGGCAGTCGTCGAGGCACTTCAGCGCGCCCAGCTCGAAGTAGATGGCGGTGATGCCGCCGCCGGCACAGCACAGGGCGGTGCGCCCGGATCGCGGCGCCAGCAGCAGTTCCTCGGACAGGGAGACCAGCCGGCCGGCAAACCCGGACGGGGTCTCGTCACCTCGGAAGCGTCGCTCCTTGAGGACGTGCCGGATCCCCCGACCTCCCAGCTCGATGAGGAGGTTGTCGATCCGCGGTCCGTCGGGGCCGCTGACCAGCACGATGATCCGGTGGAACCCGTAGCGGGACTCGATGTCCTCCACCTCGTCCAGCATCTTCAGCAGCGCGCGGGCCTTGTCGATGCGGGCCTCGTGCTCGACGGGATCGTCGGCCCACCGCAGGTCCACCACGATGAGGTTGAGGAACAGGGTGGCCAGGCTGGCCTTGGCCTCCTCCATCGTGAAGGCGGGGACCCAGGTGAGCTGGACCCGGGTGGTCACCAGCACGCGCTCGCCGCCTTCGGCGGGCGAGACCCGGCATCCCTCCGTCGCCTCCATGTGGTCGATGAGCTGGTCGAAGGTCTCGCGATCCGGCCCGCAGTACAGCGCCCGGAACCGGTAGCGCCGGCGGATCGGTGGATCGACGAGGGTCAGCGGGTTGGACGACATCAGGAGCATTGTGGCCACCCCGGACGTCACCGCCAAGTCCGGGCCCCGTCACGTCGCGTCGCGACTCCGCAGATTTGGCCTGCCCCGCCGGGACTGCTCGGGAGCCCGGCCGCCGCGACGCGGTGGGGAGCGGGGGGAGGG
>RFKJ01000058.1 GCA_003694325.1 Deltaproteobacteria bacterium | reverse complement strand
GTCCGTCCACCGGAACCTGGGGCCTCCGGTACCATCGGCGTCTTTGGAGGGGGTCTCGCGCCCCCCTTGCGCCTGCGGCGCACCCCCGCGGCGTCCGCTGCGCGGCCGCAGTACGCGCGACCCCGACGTGGATCGTACCCACGAGGAACGACCGGTCGCGCGTCCTATCCCCGTCGCCGCGCCCGCAGCTCGTCGAGCATCACCGCCAGCTCCGCCGCGGGCAGGGCGGCCATGGCCGGGAAGATGTCCCGCTCCTCGGCCTCGATGTGGGGGGAGGAGCAGGTCGGTGAGGAAGCGGCGCGGCTGGGCCAGGGCAGCCGGGTCGCCATCCCGGCGCCAGCGTTCCAGGGCGGCGATGAACGCGCGGCGGCCGGCGTCGACGGCGTCGTGTTCGGCCTCCATGCGGTCGAGGGCGGCGACCAGGGCGTCGTCGGGCCCGGTGTCGAGGAGTCGCGGCGCCAGGGAGAGGTCCTCGTCCTGAGCATGCAGCGGCAGGGCGTCGCGGAGGTAGCGCTCCATGGCGTCGCAGGTGGCACGGGCCCGGGAGTCGTCCGGGTCGGCGGCGATGAGGGCGTCCAGCGATGGCAGGAGCGCCCGGATCCGGCCGTGGCAGGCCCGGAGGATGCCCGGGAAGTCGTCGATGGCGGAGGAACCGAGCTGCATGGCGGCGACCGGGGTAGGGGGACTCGTCACTGCGGGATCGCTCAGGGAGTTGCCTATCAGCGCCCGGTTCGCCATGGCGGCCCACGTCCTCGGGATGCTCGCCCTGCGGGAGCGAGCGGGGGCGGGGCCGGCGACCAGCGAAGTGCTGGCCGCCAGCGTCAACACCAACCCGGTGGTCGTCCGGCGCATCATCGGGGAGCTGCGCCGGGCGGGGCTGGTCCGGACCCGTCGCGGCGTCGGGGGTGGGGCCGTGCTGGCGCGCGCCCCCGACGCGATCACCCTGCGGCAGGTCTACGAGGCGGTGGCCGAGCCGAGCCCCCTGCTGCCGTGTGCACCGGGCACGCCGAAGACCCGCTGCGACCTGGGCGCTCGGGCCCACGAAGTGCTCGGCGAGGTGGTCGCCGACGCCGAGGAGGCGCTGCGGGTCCGGCTCGCCCGGACCACGGTCGCGGACCTGGCCGATCGCATCGAGGCCGGCTCACCCTGCCGAGGCGCCGGTTGATCGGGCCCGCTGCAGGGCTTCCAGGACCCCGGCGTGGATCTCCGGGCTGCGGGCGGCGATCAGGCCGCGGCGGCCGAGCTGGTAGCGGCGACCCTCGACATCGGTGACCACACCTCCGAGTTGCTCGATGATCACCACGCCGGCGGCGACATCGACGGGCTTGGCCGCCAGCGAGACCCGGGCGTCCAGCTCTCCGAGGGCGATGAGCGCCAGGTCGTAGCCGAGCGCCCCGCTGATCCGCAGCCCCTCGACCCGGCCGGCCAGCTCGCCGGCCAGGGCGCGAATGGTGGCGGCACCGTGTCCGGGCTGCAACGCGCCGGGGAGGCCGACCAGGGCGCGATCCAGCGGGCCGGCGCCGAGGCGGGCCAGCGGCACGGCGGCGTCGCCCGCGTGCAGCGTCGCGCCCGGGCGGTCGGCGCTGGCCAGCAGGGCCAGGCCGCGGCAGGGCAGGCCGATTCCGCCCACCAGTCCTCGGCGGCCCTCGTACAGTCCGATGCAGACCGCGATGTCGGGCCTGCCGGCCACCAGGTTGCGGGTGCCGTCTACGGGGTCGACGATCCAGCGACGCACCGTGTCCGGCGCGTCGAAGATCTCCTCGCCGGCGATGGCGTCGGCGGGAAAGGAGGCCCGGATGCGGTCGGCGATGGCCCGCTCGACGCGCAGGTCGAGGTCGGTGACGTAGTCGTGGGGCTCCTTGTCGCGGATGTCGGCGGGCACGGCGGGGCGGGTGGGCAGGTCGCCGGCCAGCAACGCGGCGGAGTCCGCCAGGGCTTCGAGGGTGCAGGAGCGCGCGGTGTCCATGCGGGGAGGCTATTGCGCGGCGCGTGGCACCGGCACGGGTCCACAGGACCCGGGCGACCCCAGCAAGGGCCGGTTGCGTGGCGCTCGCGGAGGGGGGAGGCGGCGAAGCCGGTGGCCGGGACGCCACGGCATCGCGGCAGGACCCCGCTGCCGGTCGCGCACCTGGCGGCCGAGACGCGGTGGTCGGTCGCCGAAATCCAAGGCATGGTGTGGGGCCCCGACCCCGGGATCCACCCCTTCAAGGAGTCACCATGCGCAAGGTCCTCGTCTTCGCCGCCCTCATGGCGTCCGGCTGCGCCACCACCAGCGGTGCGAGCAGTCGCGCGGCGTTCAACGCCTGGAACGGCGCCTCCTCGCTCCAGGTGAGCTGCGCGGCGAACCCCGCCCTGTGCGCCAAGGTCCAGGAGGCCTCGGTGCGCTACACCCGCAGCGGCCCGTTCATGCCCTACTGAGCGGTCGCTGACATGCCGGGTTGACCCGCAGCCTTCGGTGCAACCCGCCGGCCCGTCGCGGGTGGCGGGTTCGGGTCGTGGTCCCGGGGTGGTAGCGTCGGGCGATGGAACTGGTCGCCGCGCTGCTGATGTTCGCGATGCAGTTCGCGATCATGATCGGGTTCTTCCTGATCGTGGTCGTGTTTGCGATGAAGGTGCGCCAGGCCCACGCCAGGAAGTGGGAGCAATTCGCGAACCGGCACGGCCTGCAGTTCGTGCCCCCCACCGCGCTGGGAAGGCCGGAGATCCGGGGTGACTACGACGGGGTGCCGATCCGCCTGGAGACGGTGTCGCGCAACGCGGGGAACAACAAGGTCACCTACACCGTCGCCAACGCTGCCATCCAGGCTCCCCTGCCGGCGGGCTTCAGCATCAGCCGCGAGGGCCTCGGCTCGGCCCTGTCGAAGCTCCTGGGCGGACAGGACATCCAGGTCGGCGACGAAAAACTGGACCGGAGGTTCCGGTTCAAGGGGTGCTGCACCGATGAGGTGCGCCGGGCGATGACCGACGTCCGGGTGCAGAAGGCGCTGCACGAGATGCTGGGGATGGCCTCCAGCAGCCGGGTCCAGGCCGGGGTGGTGATCGTCGAGCGGCGCGGGACGCGGCATGGCCCGGAGCTGGAACAGATGCTCGAGGTCGCCACCCGCCTGAGCCGGGCCCTCGCCACGGCGTTTCGGGAACCGTGGGTGCTGCTGGCGCAGGATCGGGGCCTGGACCTCGACGAGACCGGCGCCGCCACCGTGTTGAAGGGACGGGTCGACGGGATCGGGTCGGAGGGGGTGCCGGTGTCGATCCGGGTGCGGCGCGGGCCGGAACATGTCGGCACCCACCTGCGGGTGGGGTTGCCGCGGCCCCTGCCCGGCAAGCTCACGCTGTTCCTCAAGGAGGAGGGCAAGGAAGGAGGCGGGATCGGGCTCGGGGACCTCGTGCTGGACACGGCGGTCCAGGCCGCGGCCATCGATCCCGATGCCGGACGTCGCCTCGTGGCGGCCGCCGATCCGGCCGACGACATCCATGGCCTGCTGCTCGGCCTGCTGCACGGCCACCCCGGTTCCCGGGTGACCGCCACGGAGATCGTGTTGATCGATTCCCGGGTCGATCCGGTGCTGGCCGGGGAGTGGCTGGACGAGTGCCTGGCCCTGGCGGCGGCGCTGGGGCGGGCGGCCGAGCGCGCCGAGCTGTCGCAGGCCGTGGCCCGGGGTCGGGGGCACCTGGCGCAGCGGGAGGAGAGGGCCTTTGGTGACCGGGGGGACCGGCCGGATCCGCGGCCTGTCGGCGAGCCGGTCGAGGGCTGATCAGCGGGCGGCCTCCACCAGGGCGGCCACGACCAGGGGGGGGACCAGGGCGAGGTAGATCGGCAGCACCTCCTGGTCGGGCAGGCCGAGTCCGGCGCGGATCACGCCGATCAGGGCGAGCGCCGCCAGCACGCCGCGACAGCCTCGCCGCCAACGGGTCCCGGAGGCCCCCCGGCCCAGGGTGGACAACAGCAGCCATGACGCCGGGCTGGCCACCCACCAGGTCTCGTTGGCGCCCAGCCCGACCAGCTCCCCGAAGGCCCACAGCAGGGTCGTCGCCGTGCCGATGGCGCCGAGGACGACGCCGAGGAGGGTGACGGCGATCTGCTCCAGGGCCCGCAGGCGACGGGCCGTCCCGGCCAGGACCAGGGCGGCCCAGCCCAGGCCGACTGCGGCGAGCGCCGGGCGCCGGTCGGGCGGGCGGTCGTCGACGAAACCCCGCGTGCCGCGATGCAGCACGCACTCGTCGGCGACGAGGTCGCGGCGACTGCCGTCCGGCCAGTCCAGGCGCACCGTTCGCAGCTCGCGCATGAGGTTGTCGGGGATGAACATCGACTCCCAGGCGGTGATCGGGTGGTCCGACTCCTCGGTCAGGGCCAGCTCGAAGACCAGCCACCACAGCCAGCCGCGGGCCCCGTACCGACGCGCCCCCACGTGGCGCAGGACCTCGTCGCGGCGGGTTCGGTCGAGGAGCAGGCGGCACTGGTCGGCGATGGCGCCCTGCGTCGCCCGGTCGAGGATGTCCCGGACCCGGGTCGAGCAGTTGTCCAGGCCGGGCTCGTAGTGGAACCGGCGATCGTCGCGATTCAGGGCGGCATCGACCTCGCGGAACAGGCGGTCCATGGCGTCGGGCGGGAGGGCGAGGCGCTGGGCGACGACGGTGCGGTCCTCGGCGTGGGCCCGGTGCATCACGACGCGTTCGCCCACCGCCTCCAGCGAGTAGTCCAGCCGGCCGGTGACGAACCGCACGAGGAGGTTGCCCTGGCGCGGGTCGTAGGTGCCCCAGTCCAGCACCAGGGGGCGGGGACGCCCGCCGCCCGAGACCCGGAGCGCCGAGTGGCCGAAGGCCGAGAAGATGTCGCCCCCGGGGGCGGTCGTGATGACCGTGGCCCGGGGCGGGTCGGTCGGCCGGGCGGGTTCGCAGGCCGCGGCCGCCGGGCGCGTCAGCGTGGCGATCATCAGCAGGCTGGCCAGGATCGTCGGGGCGGGGGGCACGGACCGGGCCTATCTCCTGGCGCCGCGGAAGCCCGCAGGGGCTACGCTGGGGGGGTGGCACGCATCACCCTCACCCTGGCCCCCGAGTTCGGCGGCACCTGCTTCGGACCGTTCCCGGCGGGCAACATCGCCCTCGGCAGCGACGTGGAGCACTGCCACATCGCGCTGAGCACCGCGCTCGGCCTCGACCCGGTCCACGCCTGGGTCACGCTGCAGGAGGACGGCGCCTGCTGGCTCCAACCCACCCGCGTCGGGACCGGGCTGTTCCTCTACCGGGCCGCGGGAGGCGGCGCCCAGCCGGTCTCCGGCGCGGTGCCCCTGCGTCCCGGGGACAGCTTCGCCCTCGGTCAACCGCACGGGCCGCGGTTCATCGTCGCGGAAGCCGCCGAGCCGGTCGCAGCGCCGGGTGGTCGGCGCGGTCGGCTCCCTCCTCGCGGCGGGCGGGGCGTCCCCACGGCCGACGCCATGGCCGACGAGGTCAAGCGCCAGATCTCCAGCACGGCGATGACCTGGGGGCCCTTCGCCCAGCTCAGCCAGGTCTTCTACCGGTTCCGGTCCGGTGCGCTCATGCAGCCGCGCTACCTGGTCGGGGCGGTCATCGCCCTCATGGGGATGGTGGCCACGGGGTGCGCCGGCCTGGTGGCCGCCCTCCGTCATGTCCTCTGACCTCCGGGCGGCCGTGGTCTCGGTGCGGTGGACGGTTCCGGTGGGGATGTCGCTGGTGGCGGCGTGTGCGGCGCCCGCGCCGCCGGGACCGACCGTGGTGCTCGTCACCTGGGACACCACCCGGGCCGACGCCCTGTCCGCCTGGACCGACGAGCTGCCGGGGCCGCCCGGCGCGCCGGCTCCCCACACCCCCCACGCCGACGCGCTCGCCGCGCGGGGCGTGCGCTTTGCGTGGGCGCTGGCCCACGCCCCGACCACCCTCTCCAGCCACACCAGCATCATGTCGGGCGAGGATCCCCACGGGCACGGCGTCCCCCGCACCGGATTCCCGGTGCC
>RFKJ01000738.1 GCA_003694325.1 Deltaproteobacteria bacterium | reverse complement strand
GGTCGGCGCGGCCTGCTGGGGCGGGCGGTGGGGCGGCTGTTGAAGCGCCGGTAGGGCGAGGGGAGGCGGCGGGGGAACCCGGCGGTCGGGTGTGCGCCGACCGAGCCGCGGGTCCGCGGTGGGCCGGCGGCTCCCCAGTTACCGGGGCCCGTGGAGGTGACCGTGTCCGATGCTGCCCCCCTCACCATCATCAGCGTCTCCGCCGAGGTGGCTCCCTGGTCCAAGGTCGGCGGGCTGGCCGACGTGGCCGCCGCCCTGCCGGTGGCCCTGGCCCGGCGGGGTCACCGGGTCATCGGCGTGGCCCCGCGCTACGCGCCCTACGACATCGCCTGGGACACCCGGCGCACCGCCCGCTTCGGGCTGTTCGGGGCCGAGCACGAGGTCCGCTGCTTCCACGCCCGCATCGACGGGGTCGACCGGGTATTCATCGGCCACCCGGCTCTGTCCCGTGGTGGGATCTACGGCGACGAGCACGGGGTCTACGGGGACAACGACCTGCGCTTCGCCCTGCTGTCCCGGGCGGCGATCGAGGCGGTGGCCCTGCTCGGCCTCTCGCTGCCCGACGACGGGGCCGACACGATCGTGCTGGCCCACGACTGGCACGCGGCGCTGGCCACCGTGTACCTCGCGGCCCGCTATCGACACCATGGCCGCCTGGTCCGGGCCCGATCCCTGCTCGCCATCCACAACCTCGCCCACCAGGGCGTGTTCTCGCGGGACCGGTTCGCCGGCCTCGACCTCGAGGAACACTGGTGGCCCACCCTCGACATGGGCGGCGACGTCAATTTCCTCAAGGCCGGCATCATGGCGGCGGACCGCCTGGTCACGGTGTCGCCGACCTATGCCGCCGAGATCCGGCGCCCCGAGCACGGCTGGGGGCTCGATGGCCTGTTGCGGATGCGGGCGCCGGTACTCGACGGGATCCGCAACGGGCTGGACACCGAGGCCTGGAATCCCCGCACCGATCCGTACCTGCCGGCCCACTACGATCTCGACGACCTCTCGGGCAAGGCGGCCTGCAAGGCGGCGCTGCAGCGGGAGCTGTCCCTCGCCGAGGATCCCACCGTCCCCCTGGTGGTCTTCATCGGTCGCCTCGACGCCCAGAAGGGGGTCGACCTGCTGCTGTCGGCGGTGCCCTGGTTGCGCCGGGAGGGGGCCCAGCTCGTGGTGCTGGGGACCGGGGACCCGGGGTTGGAACAACGCCTGCGAGAGGTCGGCGACGACCGGATCCGCCCGATCATCGACTTCTCGTCGGCGTTGGCCCACCGGCTCACCGCCGCCGCCGACGTGCAGGTCGTGCCGTCGCGCTTCGAGCCCTGCGGCCTCACCCAGCTCCAGGCCATGCGGTACGGGGCGGTGCCGGTCGTGGCGGCCACCGGGGGCCTGGTGGACACGGTGCAGCCCTACGATCCCATCGCCGACCAGGGGACGGGCTGGCACTTCCGGGCCGGGGACGCCGACGACCTGGTGCGGGCCCTGGGAGATGCGCTCTACACCTTCCGGCAGTGGCCGGAAGCCTTCCGCGGCCTGGTGCGCCGGGGCATGGCTCGGGACTGGTCGTGGGCCGAGCCGGCGGCGGCCTGGGAGGCGCGAATGCGCGACGCGCTGGCCGTGCCGCCGTGGGCCTGATCAGGGGCGCCGGCGGGCCTTGAGGTCGAGGTATCGCTGCAGCAGGTGCAGGGGGAGCCGGGAGGCCGGTGCGCTGAGCACGTCGACGCCGGCGGCGGCGAGGCGGCGGGTCAGCCGGTGGTTCTCGTGCATCAGGGTCAGGGCCGAGACCTTGGCGTAGGCCCCCTCGATGTCGTCGGGCACGCCGGTCGCGTGGCGGACCAGGCCGGGATCCTGCAGATCGACGAGGAGGGCGCGGTGTCGTCGAGCCAGGCCCCCCAGGGCCAGGCCGAGCTGGTCGGCGCCGGCCAGGTCGATGACCGACGAGCAGACGAGCACCAGGGACTGGCGGGGGACATGGCGGGCGGTCCAGTGGGCCGCCCCGAGGTAGTCGGGCTCGTCGAGGTCGGCCCGGACGTCGTGGACCGCCGAGAACACCCGGGCCAGGCTTCGGGACCGGCGATCGACCCGGACCACGCGGCGGATCTCCTTGGAGAAGAGCACCAGGGTGACGTGGTCGTGGTGGGCCACCGCCACCCGTGCCAGGTTGAGGACCAGGCCGAGGACCAGGTCGAGCTTGCTCAGGGCGACGCGACCGCCGTCGGCGCCCGGGACCTGCACGCCGCTGAGCGCGGCCATGGGGCGACCACAGTCCACCAGCAGGACGAGGCTCTGGTTCTGCTCCCAGGAATCCTCCCGGGTGACGGGCCGCCGCAGGCGGGCCGAGGCCTTCCAGTGGATGCTGCGGAGCGGATCGCCGGGCCGGTACTCGCGCAGGGCGTACAGCTCGGTGCTGAGGCCCGGGCGGCGGACCGGGTTGGCCCCGGGACGGTGCTCCAGCAGGTGGCGGACCAGGAGGCCGGCTTCGCCGTCCAGGCGGGACCGGGGATGGACCGACAGGGCATCGCCATGGTCGATGCTGCGCTGGGACCAGGCCAGGCCCGACGGGCCCTGGACCCGCAGCGTCGAGGGAGCCGGATGGACCGGCCCCCGGAGCCGCGGCACCAGGGGTTGGCGGTGCTCGACCCGACCTCCCGCCGGGATGCGGAGGAACAGGTCGATGGGCTCGGCCACCAGTTCGGGGGCCAGCACCTCGCGGAGGTGCACCCGGACGGGGTGGGGGGCGTCGGTGCGCAGCTCCAGGACCAACTCGGCCGGCTCGCCCTGGCGAGCCACCGGGGGCAGGCGGCGGACCAGCTCCAGCCCGACG
>RFKJ01000737.1 GCA_003694325.1 Deltaproteobacteria bacterium | reverse complement strand
GGACACCGACGCGGGGGACACCCGCGACGAGGACACCCGCGACGAGGACAACCGCGACGAAGACGCCCGCGACGAGGACACCGACGCGGGGGACACTCGCGACGAGGACACCCGCGACGAGGACGCCCGCGACGAGGACACCGACGCGGGGCACACCCGCGACGAGGACGCCCGTGCCCCGCTCGCGGCCGATCCCGCCCCGGCGAGCCCATCCCTCGACCCGCCCCTCGATCCCGAAATCGACCCGGAGATGCCGCGGTGGGCAGGCGTGCGGGGGGTCACCGGCGACAGCTCGCGGGAAGCCGAGCTGGGCCAGGGCAAGTGGACCGAGCCGGCCCGCCCGATGGAGCAGATCGCGGCCGAGTTGGGTGACGCGCCGGTGCGCGAGCTGGATCTCGGAGCCGACGACGGGCCCGGGACGGGGCGTTGGCTCGTCCTGGGGGCGGTCGTGCTGGCCACCCTGGCCGGGCTCGCCTGGCGACTCGGTGCGTCGGACCCGTCACCGACCGACCCGGCAACCGTCCCCTCGGCGGCCTCGTCCACCCCCACGCCCACCGTCGCCGAGGCCAGCCCCGAGCAGCCGTCCATCGTGGTGACCACCACCGACGGCGGGGGCCGCGTGTTCCTCGACGGCACGGATCTCGGCCCCGAGCCCGCCGAGGTCCCGATCCCCCCGGATTCGGGCACCCACGAGCTGTGCGTGGTCGTCCCGTCCGGACGCCACTGCCGTCGGCTCACGGCCGCCACGCTGGCGGCGACCGACCCCTACGTCTTCGACCCGGCGGCGGGCCCCTGATCCACCCACCCGCCGCCTGCGGCGCTACAGGATCACCGTGACGATCGACCGCCGGGAGCTCGCCGACCGCGCCGCGGGCCTGCCCCGCCAGCCCGGCGTCTACCTGTGGAAGGACGCCCACGGACGAGTGCTCTACGTCGGCAAGGCCAAGGACGTGCGCGCCCGGGTGCGGCAGTACCTCAACGGCCACGACACGCGGTTCATGGTCCGCTTCCTCGTCGAAGCCGCCGCCGACATCGAGTGCGTGGTGGTGCGCTCCGAGAAGGAGGCGTTGATCCTCGAGAACACCCTCATCAAGAAGCACCGGCCGCGGTACAACGCCAAGCTGGTCGACGACAGCAGCTTTCTCCACGTCCGCATCGATCCGCGCGAGCGGTGGCCGGCCTACAGCCTGGTCCGGTCCATCGAGGACGACGGTGCCCGCTACCTGGGCCCCTACCACTCCGCGTCGCGGGCCCGGGCCACCCTGGCCTTCCTGGAGCGTCGATTCGCGCTGCGAACCTGCTCGGACGCCGAGCTGCGCAGCCGCACCCGACCCTGCCTGCTGCACCAGATGGGGCGTTGCCTGGCGCCCTGCGTGGGGCTGTGCAGCAAGGAGGAGTACGCCGCCGAGGTCGAGCAGAGCCTGCTGTTCCTCGAGGGTCGGGACAAGGAGCTGCTGCGCCGCCTGGAAGCCCGCATGCACGAGCACGCGCGCCACGAGCGCTTCGAGCAGGCGGCCCGCGATCGGGACCTCATCCGGGCCGTCCGGGCCAGCATCGAGCGGCAGTCGGTCAGCGACCGACGCCTCGGCGAGCGGGACATCTGGGCCGTCTACCGGGACACCGAGCACGGCGACGGCGAGCAGGGCGTGGTCCTGCTCCTCCCGGTCCGCCGGGGACTGATGCAGGAGGCCCTGCCCCTTCCCTTCCAGGAACCGCTGCCGCCGGTGTCCGAGGACGAGGATGGGGAGGCCGAGGGAGCGTTGTTGAGTACCTTCCTGAACCGCTGGTACAGCGAGGGCAGCGACATCCCCGGCGAGCTGCTGCTGTCGACGACCCCCTCGGACAAGCAGGCCCTCGAGGAGGTGCTGAGCGAACGGCGCGGCGCCCCGGTCCACATCCACGTCCCGGTGCGCGGTGACAAGCGCCGCCTGGTCGACATCGCGCTGCGCAACGCCCGCCACGCCATGACCCGGGACGGGGGGGTCAACCGGTCCCTGCAGGCCCTCGAGGACCTGCAGGCGGTCTGCCGCCTGCCCCGGCTGCCCCGGCGCATCGAGTGTTTCGACAACAGCAACATCCAGGGGTCCGACGCCGTCGCCGCCATGGTGGTGTTCATCGACGGTCGGCCGGCGCCCGCCGAGTACCGACGCTACCGGGTCAAGACCGTGGTCGGGGCCGACGACTACGCCACCATGCGCGAGATCCTCCACCGCCGGTTCACCCGCGCGCTGGACGCCGGAACCCGCGACGACCGGCGTGGCTGGGGCCGCCCCGACCTGCTGGTGGTCGACGGCGGCAGGGGCCAGGTCAACGCCGCCCGAGCCGTCCTCGCCGACCTCGGCATCCACGACGTCCCGCTCATCGGCCTGTCCAAGCCCCGCACCGAGCGCCGACGCGGGGAACGGGACGCCACCGACAAGATCGTGATCCCCGGGGTCAAGGAGCCGGTGCGTCTCCGACACAACCGGCCCGCCCTCAACCTGCTGCAGGCGCTCCGCGACGAGAGCCACCGCACGGCGATCGGCTACCACCGCAAGGTCCGCCGACAGCGCAACCTGGGCAGCGTCCTCGATTCGCTCCCCGGCGTCGGGCCGGCCCGCCGCAAGGCACTGCTCGCCCACTTCGGCAGCGTCCGGGCCCTCCGCTCGGCCACCGCCCGCCAGATCGCCGAAGTCGACGGCATCGGCCCCGTCCTGGCCGAGCGCATCGCCTCGGCCCTCGCCAACCGCGAGGAGTAGCCAGGGCTCGCGCATCGCGCGGCCCGCCGCTCCCACCCTGACGGCCTGTCGCCATCCACCTCGCACGGCCGGGCCGACACCCCGGGGGCGGGTTGGCCGGATAGCCTGGATCCGTTCCCGGGAGCCCACCGTGCCGCTCACCATCAGCGATCGCGCGCAGCTCGCGCGCACCCCTCTGTTCAGGCAATTCACCCCCAACGAGATCGCGATCCTCCAGGAGTACAGCGTCATCGAGGAGGTGCCGGCCGGCCAGGTGATCATCTGGTCGGGCAGTGACAACCGGGCGCTCCACGTGCTGCTCAAGGGAACCGCCGTGGTGACGCTGCAGGTTCGGGGAGAGGTGGAGAGCGTGCTGGCCCACCTGGAGCCGGGCGCCCAGTTCGGGGAACTGACCTTCATCGACGGCCGGCCGGCGTCGGGTACCGTCACCGCCGAAACCGACTGCCGCCTGCTTTCGATCCCGTTGTCACGCATGCAGGACCTGCTCGACGAGCGGAGCCCGCTGTTCGGCAAGCTGGCCTGGGCCATGCTGCGGGACCTGGCCGGCAAGCTGCGCCAGACCAACGACCGGGTGCTCGACGCCGTGCTCTGGGGCCTCGAAGCCTCCCAGCTCGACGCCGAGGTCTGACCCTCCCCGTCGGTTCGACCCTCCCATCCCCAGGTGCCGGGCAGGCGCGATCCCGGGCAGGCGCGATCCCGGGCTCGCCTACCCCCACAACCACCGGACGAACGCCAGGCCGACCCCCAGCCAGGTGCCGCCGACCCCGACCAGGTACATCACCGCCCGCCACGGGGCGATGGAATCGGGTGGAGCCCGGCGCCGCAGGCGGGCGCGGAGCCAGGCCCAGGCGAGGCTCCGGAGCCTGGGCTGCCGGAGCGCTTCGCCCAGGGCATCGTAGCCGTCCTCGACGATTCCCCAGAAGGGCCACAGCGTGTAGAGGGCCAGGGCCAGGTTGGCGTCGGCCGCGATCCACAGCAGCGACGAAGCCCGGGTGGTGGGGAGGGCCGCCGCCACCAGCGCCAGCCCCCCCGCCACCAGGAGGTTGACCAGGGGGCCCGCCAGCGCCACGGCGATGCGCTGGCCCCGCGACGCCATGTAGATGTCGGTGACATCCACGTAGACCCCGGGAACCAGGTGGTCGATCATCGTGAGCCCGACCGCGTCGACCCGCCGGCCGCAGGCCTTGCAGGCGATGCCGTGCCCCAGTTCGTGGAGCGCCACGAACAGGGGGAGGAGGCCCAGGAACACCAACAGGGCCACCCCCGTCGGCAGCAGGATCACCTCGCCCGGCCCCCACCGT
>RFKJ01000736.1 GCA_003694325.1 Deltaproteobacteria bacterium | reverse complement strand
GCCCCCGCCCGGCCATCGGGAACCCTGCGGGCGCGAGCCGGGGCATGGCAACATGGAGACGGGGCATGGAGGCTCCAGGCGACGGCCCGCCGGCCGACGCACCGAGGCTGGTTAAAGCGAGCCCCCGCCCGGGGCAAGCCCGGCCGCCGCCGCGCGCCGGCCGGACGGTCGTCGCCCGGCACCGACCGCGCATCCCTCCCATCGCCCACCCGGTTCGCGCCCCCCTCCTCCCTACCCCTTGCAGCCCTCCGGAGTCTCTCGTGCCCACCTCGTCCCGCTCCGCCGTGCGCACCGCCGTCCTGCCGGTGGCCGGCCTCGGCACCCGGTTCCTCCCGGTCACCAAGGCCGTGCCCAAGGAGATGCTGCCCCTGGTGGACCGCCCCTGCATCGACTACGCCGTCGCCGAGGCCGTCGCTGCCGGCATCGAGCGGGTGGTCCTGGTCACCTCGCCGGCCAAGGCCTCGCTGGCCCGGTACTACGAACCCGACCCCGACCTCGAAGCCCACCTCCGGGCCCACGGCAAGGACGAGCTGCTGGCCCGGGTGCAGGCCATCGGCCGCGGCGTCCAGGTCGAGACCGTCATCCAGCAGCAGGCCCTCGGCCTGGGGCACGCCGTGCTCACCGCCCGGAAGGTCGTCGATGACGAGGTGTTCGCGGTGCTCCTCGCCGACGACGTCGTCGACGCCGCGGAGCCGGCCATCGGGCAGCTCATCGACGCCTGGCAGCCCGGGCACGCCGTGGTGGCCCTGATGGAGGTCCCCGCCGAGGAGACCCGCCGCTATGGCGTCTGTGCCGGCCTGTGGCGGGAGCCGGACCTGATGGAGGTCCACGCCATGGTCGAGAAGCCCGCCCCCGCGGTCGCCCCCAGCAACCAGGCCATCGTCGGCCGCTACGTGCTCCCCCGCGAGATCTTCGCCATCCTGGAGCGCACCGACGAGGGCAGCGGCGGCGAGATCCAGCTCACCGACGCGCTGGCCACCCTGGCGGCCCGCGGCCAGGTGCTCGGCAAGGTCTTCGAGGGCCGCCGGTTCGACACCGGCAACGTCCTCGGCTTCCTGGAGGCGACGCTCCACTACACCCGCAAGCGCCCCGAGCTGCGCGCCGGGCTCGACGAGATCCTCGACCGCCTGTGACCGGATCCCCCTCGGCCGGGACCGGGGCCGCCGAACCGCCTCGCCCCCGGGTCCAGCTCGCCCTGGCGCTGCCGGTCCGCGACAGCTTCACCTACGCCGTGCCGGCGGGCATGGAGCTGTCGCTGGGCCACGCCGTGCTCGCCCCCTTCGGGCGCCAGCGGGTCACCGGCTACGTCATCGGCCCCGGGGACCCCTCCGTCCCCGAGGCGCGCCTGAAGGCCGTGACCCGGCTGCTGGACCCGGTGCCGGCCTTCGATGCCGAGCAGCTCCGCTTCCTGCAGTGGATCGCCCGCTACTACCAGAGCGGCCTCGGCGAGGTGATCGCCACCGCCCTGCCGGCCGGGATGAAGGCCCGGTCCCGACGGGTGGCCCTGCCGACCGAGGCCGGCATCCAGCTCCTGGCGCAGCCCGGGCTGGTGGAGGAGGAACGCCTCCTGGTGCTGCGCGAGGTCGTCGCCCGCCCGGGCCTGACCGCCGGGGGCCTCGCCCGCCGCCTGCACGAGGAGCTGTCGGCGGACCAGGTCAAGCGGCAGCTCGACGCCCTGGTGGCCGACGGACTCGTCCAGCTCAACGACCGCGAGGTCCGCGGCCCCCGGGCCCGGCTCAAGCTGGTGCGGCGGCTGCCCGACGCCCCCCTACCCCGACGGATGGGCCCCCAGATGCGGGCGGTGCTCGACCTGCTCGACGACGAGTCCGGCGCCCTGCCGCTGCCCCGGCTCGTGGAGCGCCTGGGGTCCGGGATCCGGCCCGTCGTCCGCCGGCTCCAGGACCGCGGCGTCGTCGAGGTCGTCGAGGTCGAGGACCGGCGCGCCCTGGCCCTGCGCCGGGCGCGGGAACCCGACGTCGCCCCCCCGCTCAACCCGGCCCAGCAGCGGGCCGTCGACGCCATCACCGCCGCCCTGTCCTCCCCTCGCCCGACCCCGCTGCTGCTGCACGGGGTCACCGGCTCCGGCAAGACCGAGGTCTACCTCCAGGCGGCCGCCACCGCCCTGGCCCGCCAGCGGCAGGTCCTGCTCCTCGTCCCGGAGATCTCGCTGACCCCACAGCTCACCGGCCGGGTCCGGGCCCGGTTCGGGGACGCGGTGGCCGTCCTGCACTCGGGGCTGACGGCGGCGGGACGCCAGCAGCAGTGGCAGCGGATCCGGGCGGGCGAGGCCCGCCTCGCCGTCGGCGCCCGGTCCGCCCTGTTCGCCCCGTTTCGGGAGCTGGGCCTGATCATCGTCGACGAGGAGCACGACGACTCCTACAAGCAGGACGAGGGGGTCCGCTACCACGCCCGGGACTGCGCGGTGGTCCGCGGGCAGATGGCCGGCTGCCCGGTGGTCCTGGGCACCGCCACCCCCAGCCTCGAGAGCTGGCACAACGCCCGGCTGGGCCGCTACCGGCACCTGCGCCTGCCGACCCGGGCCACCGCCCGGTCCGTGCCCCGGGTCGAGCTGGTGGACCAGCGGGGGCGCCCCCCCGACGAGGTGCTCTCCCCCGAGCTGGCCGCGGCCATCGAGGAGACCCTCGCCGCCGGCGGCAAGGCCATCGTGCTGTTCAACCGGCGCGGCTACGCGCCGGTGGTGGAGTGCCCGGGCTGCGGCGGGCACTACGCCTGCCCGAGCTGCGGCGTCGGGCTGGTCCACCACCGGGGTCGGGCCCCGCGGATGCTCTGCCACTACTGCGGCTACAGCCAGCCGTTCCAGCCCGCCTGCCCTTCCTGCGGCACCGACGTCGAGATCCTCGGCCACGGCACCGCCCGCGTCGAGGAGGTCCTCGCCGAGGCCTTCCCCGAAGCCGGCCTGCTGCGGATGGACGCCGACACCACCCGCGGGGCGGGCCGCCACCAGGAACTCCTCGACCGGTTCCGCGACGGGGCCGCCCGGATCCTGGTCGGCACCCAGATGGTGGCCAAGGGCCACGACTTCCCCGATGTCCACCTGGCCGCCGTGGTCGGGGTCGATCACCTGCTGATGCTGCCCGACTTCCGCAGCGCCGAGCGGGTCCACGCCCTGGTCACCCAGCTCGCCGGCCGGGCCGGCCGCGGCGAGGTCGCCGGGCGGGTCCTGGTCCAGACCCGACAGCCCGATCACGATGTCTTCCGCCACCTCACCGACGCGCCCCACCTGCCGCCCGACATCGACCCGGGCCCCTTCCCCCTGGATCCGGGCATGGACGCCTTCCTGGTCGCCGAGCATGCCCGGCGACGCCGCCTCGCCCACCCCCCGTGGATCGCCCTGGTGCTGCTGCGGGTGGAGGGGACCGACCGCGATGCCACCCGGAACGCCGCCCGGGACCTGGTGGACGCGCTGCCGCACGCCCCGGGGGTCCAGGTGAAGGGGCCCATCGCCGCCCCCCTCTCCCGCCTGGTGGGCCGCTGGCGGTTCCAGGTGGTCGTTCGCGGCGGGTCGCGCGCCGCCCTGCAGCAGTGGCTGGCTCGAGCCGGACCGACCCTCTCCCGCTCCCCCCGGCGCGGGATCCGGCTGCGGATCGACGTCGATCCGCGCAGTCTCCTCTAGGCGCAGTCTCCTCCAGGGATCCACAACTTGCACTGTTCGGATCGCGGAATCGAACACTGTTCCAACCGCCGCGCCCCCGTGCGGCCGCGCCCAACGCCGGCGGCCCCGCGCCGAACAACGTTCGACGCCCGGCTCGCGCAGCCGCTCAGGGATCGGCCACCGCCAGGGTAGCGCAGGCCATGGACGCCGTCACCCAGCAGCGATCGGGGACCGCCACCACGAATCCGTCCGCTGCGGCGGCCAGCTCCTGCAGGGTCCGCCCGTCGAGGCTGCGCACCCGCCCGATGACCTCGCCCCGCGGGAACCGGACCCCCGGGTCAGGGATCACCTCGAGCACGCCCGGGTGGGAGGTCCGGGGCCCGCTCTCCCGCCGCCACGGGCCGCCGCCGACCCGCGAGGGGTGGGTCGGCGCCGGGCAATCCACCACCGCGGCGGCGGTCAGCACCCCCAGGGCCGCCGTGGTGGCGATGTCGACGGCTTCGGGGACCAGGACCCGCCGCGGGCCGACCTCCAGGGTGACCGCCGGGATCCCCTCGCCGTTGACCAGGGCGCCCGGCAGGCTGTGGTCGAGGCCGTAGCGCAGGTAGCGGGCGCGCGGGTACTCTCGCAGCACCGTCAGGCCGCTGGCGGCGGCCAGCTCCTGGCACCGGGCCTCGACCCGCTGTCGCCACGGGCCCCGCACCACCCGGTCGAGGATCGCGTAGGGGATCGCCCGGGCGGCGTCGGTGTGCAGGTCGATGAGCAGGTCGGGGTGCAGGGAGAGCACGTGGTGCCAGACGGCGGCCGCGAGGCGTTCGGCGGGGCTGCCGTCCGGGTCCCCGGGAAAGCAGCGGTTGGGGTCCCGGGAATCGCCGGGCAGCTCGCGGCGGCCATCGCGCAGGCCCCCCGGGTTGAGGCTGGGGAACAGGTGGACCGTGCCGCGCACCAGCAGCTTGGGGAGCTGGTGCCGCAGGCGGTGGACCACCCCGACGCCGGTGCACTCGTCACCATGGAGGTTGGCGGTGACGACCGCCACCGGCCCCGGACGCGGTGCCGCCACCGTGACCACCGGGATCTCCGCCACGCCGGGGACGGCGATGCTGTGGCGCTGGACGCGGGCGCGAGGGGTCGACACCGTCGCCTCCTAATGCCTGCGGAGCCGAGTTCCACCCGCGGCGCGACAGCCGCGGGCCACGCGGGAGCTGCAGGCCACGGAGGTGTCGCCGGCTTCCCCCGCGACGTGGCCCTCCGCGGGTCCCTCAACCCTCGAGCACCCAGCACTTCAGGTAGCGGCTCTCGGGAAAGCTCAGCGCCGCCGGAAAGTCGACCGGCGTGCTCCCCTCGTGCAGCAACCGCAGGGGTCGCCCGGCCTTGAGCGCCCCCTGCTGCACCAGCCGCCCGAAATCCCGGGGCGACAGCCCGCCGTGGTTGCTGGCCACCAGGAGCCAGCCGCCGGGCGCCAGCACCCGGCAGCAGGCGGCGACCAGCTTTCCCAGGTCGGCGGTCACCGACCACTCGCCCCGGGGACCGTGGGAGAAGGACGGCGGATCGGCGATGACCAGGTCGAAGCGCTCCCCCTTGCGGCGTAGACGGTCGAGCGCCGCGAGGCTGTCGGCCGCCACGAAGCGGTGGGACTCCGGGTCGAGCCCGTTGAGGCGGAAGTTGTCGCGGGCTCGCGCCAGGTAGCGCGACGACAGGTCGACGGTCACGACCTCCCCGGCGCCGTGGGCCGCCGCGTGGACCGAGAAGGCGCCGGTGTGGGCGAACAGGTTGAGGACGCGCCGCCCCGCCAGGTAGGGCCGCAGCCAGGCCCGCAGGTCGCGCATGTCGCAGTACAGCCCGACGTCGTGGCTGCGCCCCGGCCGGACCCGGAACCGCAGCCCGTGCTCGGTGACCTCGACGCCGTCCTCGGCCGGCTCTCCCCAGAGGATCCGGCCCGGACGATCCTCGGCATCCCTGGGATCCGGCCGGGCGACCAGCCAGATGGCGGTGGCGTCGGCATGGAGTCGGCGCAGCGCGTCCCGGAGCCCCGGGAGCAGGCACTCCAGGGACGGGCTGTCGAGAGCCACCGACAGCTCGGTGCCCCAGGCGTCGACCCGGATCCCCGGCAGGTCGTCGTTCTCGCCGTGGACCCAGCGCCAGGCCGTCGTGTCCGGCGGCAGCGGCCGCCGGGCCCGGGCGGCGGCGACGCGGGCGGCGACCAGCGCGTCGTCGACGGGTCCGGGATCGGCGCGAAACCGGCGCACCGCCACCCGCCCGTCCTCCGCCCAGATCCCGGTGCCGCGACTGCGACCGTCGGCCCCGACGATCTCGACGACATCACCCGCCTGCCGGTGCTCGGCCCCGCCGTCCACCTCGTCCCGGTAGACCCAGGGAAAGCCCCGCGACAACCACCCGGTCGAGTAGTCGTTGACCCGCACCTGGGTCGGGGACAGGTCCGGCCGGGGCCGGCCGGAACGTCGGCGGTGGGAACCGCCCGGCCGCCGCCCCCGCGGCCCTCCCCCGCGGCCGGATCTCCTCCCGCCGCCCCGCTCACGGTAGCCTGATCCCATGGATTCCTCGACAGCGCACGGGTTCGCGGACACGGGGACCGGATCGCCGGCTGGGGACAGCCCGGTCGTCGGCATGGTGCCCGAGTACTTCCAGCTCGTCCAGGCTGCCGTCTACCACGCCGACGGCCTGTGGGGGGACGCGACCTTCGACCTCTACGTCAAGCAGGCCCCGCCTGGGTGGGGCTTTCTCGTCGCCGCCGGCATCGAGCCGGCCATCGACGCCCTGCTGCAGACCCGGGTCGAGCCGACGACCCTGCAATGGCTGCGGCGGCAGCCCCACTTCGCCCGGGTCGGCCCGGTCTTCTTCGACGAGCTGGCCGAGCTGCGCTTCGACGGCGAGGTGTGGGCGGTTCCCGAGGGCACCATCGTCTTCCCCGGCGAGCCGATCCTCCGCTTGACGGCACCCCTGCCCTGGGCCGGCCTCTACGAAGCCGGCCTCATCCAGATCATCAGCCAGGCCACCGGGGTGGCGACCCGGGCCGCGCGGCTGTCGGTCGCCGCCCGCGGCCGGCCGGTGCTCGACTTCGGCAGCCGGCGGACCGCCGGGCCCGGCGCCGCCTGGCACGCCGCCCGCGCCGCCTGGGTCGGGGGGATCGCCGGGACCACCAACACCCGCGCCGCGGCCAGCCTGGGGATCCCGGTGGTGGGCGTGGCGTTCATCTGGATGGCCCACGCGTTCTTCGACATCCCCTTCTGGCTGGCGGTGCTGGCCATCCCCCTGGTCTTCGTGTTCACGCTCATCGCCGCCAACTCCACCGGGCTCACCGCCATCACCCCCACCGG
>RFKJ01000735.1 GCA_003694325.1 Deltaproteobacteria bacterium | reverse complement strand
GGTGAGGACTGCATCATGGCACTGCTCCAAGCATGGACCTGACGGGAATGGGACCGTGGACGGTCGGTCGGCGACAGGCGCCGGCCCGACGCCGATCCATCCTGTTGCAAGCGGCGTGCCCGGGGGCCGCCTCCCCCCCACCGCGGCCCGGTGTTCAGATCGCTCCCGGGAATCCGTTGACCGTCGCCCGCAGCATCAGCACCTGGTCCAGTTCCAGGCTGGTCACCACCGGGTCCAGGCCCGGCCAGGCGGCGGTGAGGGTCGACCGCAGGTCGTCCAGGTCCGCTGCCGACGCCCGTCCCATCGCTCGCCGCAACCGCTCGCTCTCCGAGTCGGTGCTGCGAAGGGCGGCCAGGCAGCGCCCGGCGGGGACCCGGATGATGGCGGTGGCCGGGCCGGCCACGAGCTCAGCGGCCGGTGCGTCGAAGCCCAGCGCCTCCTCGAACCCCCCCACCTCGCCGGGCCGACAGGGCCGCAGCTCGACCATCCGACCATCGGGCTGGCGACGAAGGCGACGCACCAGGCCGGACAGCACCAGGAAGGCATCGGGGCGCCCGCCCCGTCCCTTCGGCCGGAACAGCACGCCCCCCTCGGGCAGTCGCTCCGCCCGCCCGGTCGAGGCGAGCAGCTCGACCTCCGGATCCAGGCCGGCATCCATCGGCTCGGAGAAGCAGCGCTCCATCGGCCGGTGGCACCGTCCGCCGGCCGCGTCCAGTTCGGCGAGGGCAGTGGCGACGTGGGCCTGCAGCGCCAGCAACACCAGCGCGTCGAGCCCGCACATCCCCGGATGGGCCGACAGCCGGGAGAGGTCCTCCACCGACCCATCCATCACCCGCACCCGACAGGCCCCCCGCGCCCGGACCGTCGCCATCGCCGGCGCTCCGTAGCCGAGCAGGCAGCGCCCCCCGGCATGGTCTCCCGGCAACAGGTCGCCGGTCACCAGGGCATCGTCCCCCTCCCCCACGATGACCTCGGCCTCCCCGTCCTCGATGACGATGAGCCGGCGGGCCGGGACCCCTGCCTCGATCAGGGCCGCACCGGCCGGAACGACGACGCTGGGCGCCCCGTCCAGCAGTCCCTGCCACAGCGGGACCCTGCGCCACACCGGCCGGACCCGGATGGGCCGCGCCTCGACACGGATGTCTCCAACACGTTCGGACTGGGTGGAAACCATCATACATCCCTCGTACAAAGGGTCCCGGCCGCCCGGGCCCACCGTGACCACATGCAAGAGAAGTGCCAGCAGGGGTGGCACGCAGCGGACACCATCCCGCGCCCCCCACGCCCGCCTCGCCCGCCTGCCCGGTGGCCGGGTCCTGCCCCGCCCGGGGTGTTCCCCTGGTTTGTGTCGACTGTTCCACATGGGACGGGCCGGTGGGACCATGGGCCCGGGCCGGCTTCCCCATGGACCCGGGGCCGGTCGCCGGTCCCTCGCGCCAGCGGGCAGGCCAGTCGCCCGTACCACGACGCCCATCGGCACCCGCCCCTCGGCGTCTTCGCCACCGCCCACCCCGTCCCGCAAACCAGAATGGCACGCAACTTGCAAAGCCACCTTCCGGTAGCGGCCCCACCCGACACCCTTGTTGGAGTTGTCCCATGTCGGTCTCCATGTTGCTCGCATCCCTGGCCCTGGGCCTCAGCTCGCCCGCCGCCGCCGACACGATGGATGACCCGTTGTGGCAGGCGGCCAGGCAGGTCCGATCGGATCTCGCCGCGCCCCTCCTCGATGCACCCGTGCGCCCCGCCTACCAGGAGCTGGTGGCCGATGCCCTGGGGCTGGCCCGCGGCACCGCCGGGACCCTGGTCGACGCCGACGATCTCGCAGCACGGGCGGCGGGAATGGGACTGGTCTTCATCGAAAAGGAGGACCGCTTCGAGCTGTACCCGGCCTCCCCTTCCCTCGCCGCCGCCGGCGTGCTGGCCATCCGGAAGGGATCGCTGCCGGCCGAGGTGATCCTCGCCGCCCCGCACGCCATGGACGAGCTGAACACCGGCCCCATCGCCTCGGCCCTGTTCGAGGTGGCGCCCTTCCGGGCCCTGTACCTGCCAACACAGTCCCGGTTCGCCTGGAAGGAGTCCGACGCGGCCCACAACGAAGAATCTGCGTTGCAGCTCGCCACCGCGGCCGCGGTCGAGGAGCTGCCGGACACCTGGTTCGTCCAGCTCCACGGGTTCGGCCCGACCACCGCCGACGCCGGCGTGGTGGTCAGCGGCGGCGCCGCCGACACCCCGGTCTCCATGCTGGAACGCATGGCCGACGCCATCTGCGTGTCCCTGCGTGACATCGACGTCCGCACCTCGCGCACGGTGCCCCAGCTCGCCGCGCTCAGCAACGTCCAGAGCCAGCTCGTGCGGGGCAAGGCCCGCTTCGTGCACCTGGCCCTGGCCGCCGACGTCCGGGAGCACCTCCGCGCCGATCCGGGGCGCCTCGCGGCGGTCGGTTCCGCCCTGATCGAGGTCGCCCTGGCCCCCGAACCGGCACCCTGGGCCTGGTTCATGGGGCGCTGAGCCGCCGGCCGGACCTCCCCGCTCCGGGCAGACCCGCTCGCGGACGGGGACCGGCCGCCCGCCTACGCGGCGTTCACCCATCGTCCAGCACGGAGGCCCCATCGCCTTCCCGTCTCCACTGCAATCTTCCACCTCCTGGCACCCGTCATGTCCTTCGACCCACGCCTGATCGCCGGCCTGCGCACGTGTCACGGCTTGAACGGATCACAGATCGAGAGCTTCCTGGCCACCTGCACGATGGTGCGCGTGGGACCGGGCACGCTGCTGATGTGTCGGGGTGACGTCGATGGCAGCATGCTCTTCGTCCTCGATGGCGAGCTGGAGGTGTTCATCGGCGAGCCCGGCGCCGAGCTGGTGCTGCGCGAACTGACGCGGGGCCAGCACGCCGGCGCCAGCAACCTGCTGCGCCTGACTCCCCGCCGGGTCGCCAGCGTCCGCTCGGTGTCCGAGGCAACCCTGCTCGTCCTGGAGCGCCCCGGATGGGAACGCCTGGTTGCCAGCCGCCACCCCATCGTCGCCAACCTCGAGGCCGAGGTGCTCCAGGCCAAGGTGCGCGAGCTGCACGAGATGCTCGACATCCTCCGCCGGGTCAGTCCCGGCGAGGCGCTGCCCGAACCCGATCCGGTGATCGTCCCGACCTTCATGCAGCGCCTCTCGGCCCGCCTCGCGGGTCGACGGGCACCGCCCGTCCAGGACGCCGCGCCCGATCCCGACGACAGCGCCGCCCACTTTCCGCCGTGGCTCGCCGAGAAGGTCGAGACCATGCGGTTCCGCAAGGGTGAACTGCTCATCACCGAGGGCGGGGACCGCCGGGACGCCTTCCTGGTGGAGCGAGGGTTGGTCGGTCGCTACCGGCAGACCATGCGGGACGACTTCATCCCCCTGGGCCGGATGGGACGCGGCGACCTCGGCGGGTTCGAGGCCGCGGTCGAGGGCTCCTACCCGTTCATGACCTACGTCGCGCTGGAGGACTGCCTGGTCCACTTCCTGCCCTATGATCTGTGCGCCGATGCCGTCATCGGCCGGACCGAGGCCGACGCCGAGCTCCGCGCCTCGATGCTGGTCACGGCGGCGAACTGGCACGAGGCGGCCAGTCGCCGGCTGTTCCAGCAACTCATGCACCGGGACGGGGGCCGCGGCACGAACAGTTCGCAGCCCGACGACGACACCGCCTGGCGCAGCGCCTGGAGTGCCGCCGCCAGCGTCGCCTGACCGGGCCGCTGCCCGCAGGCGCCCGCGGCGGCGCCTCTCTGTCCGCGCGAGGGACGAGGCCGCCGCCGCGAGACCAGCGGCCGCGCAGCTCGGCGAAGACG
>RFKJ01000734.1 GCA_003694325.1 Deltaproteobacteria bacterium | reverse complement strand
CGTCGGCGCTTCCGCCATCGGCGCTGCCCCCGTCGGCGCTTCCACCATCGGCGCTTCCGCCGTCGGCGCTTCCGCCGTCGGCGCCACCACCGCCGCCACCGCCGCCACCGCCGCCGAAGTAGCTGCGGGCGCTCTGGCCTTCGGGGTCGTCACTGGCGATGCTGTCGGCGCAGTCCTGCTCGGTCTCGTCCTGGGTGCACTCCACGACCCGGCGAACGCCGCCTTCCATGTCATACCAGCCGAACCAGGACAGGGTCGTCTCGTCGAACCAGAACCCGTTGGCCCGGGCACCGGCGACGGGGTTGCCGCGGTTGGTGGGGTCCCCGCTCATGTAGGCGCCGACCAGGATGTCGCCGTCGTTGGGGTCAAGCCCGGACAGCTCCAGGGTGTAGGTGTCGTCGCCGAGACCCTGGCCCCGCATCGCCGAGATCCGGACGCCGAGCTGGGTACCCGCCGGGACGCCGTCGGCGTAGGGGTAGCGCACGCCGCCACCGGCGTCGGGGACCGTCACGTCGGCCCAGTCCCACTCGATGACCCCGCCGTTGTGAGTATCGTCGAAGGTGGCATAGACGTGGTAGTCGCCGGTGGTCTCGTCGATCCAGGCGGGGTCGATGATCTCGACCTGGTAGCCGATGGTGTCCTGGAGGTAGGGCAGCCCCCCCCAGATCACGTCGTTGTGGGTCGGCCACACGATCTCTTCGTCGGTGGCCCAGGTCATCTTCATGGTGACGTGCCCCGCACCGTCGGTGCGGAACAGGTAGGTGTCGACGTCGGCGGTGCGGTTGGCGCCGTCCCGCCACTCGCGCGAGCTGCCCGACACCACCATGTAGCGGTAGGTGATGTTCGGCATGGCGATCAGGCCGTCATCGTTGGCCGTCGTGTTGCCGTCGTCGCCCTCGTCGACGTAGGCCGGCAGGAGCTGCACCTGCCCGGTGATGGTGGTCCGGTCGATCCCCTCCTCACCCTTGCAGGCGGTGGCGAGCAGCAGGACCAGCAGGCTGAGACTGTTGTGGGTGCGCATCAGTTGAACTCCCCGCGAAGGCCGAACTGGAAGAACCGGGGCGACTGCCGGCTGGTGGGCCGGCCCCAGTAGGGCTCGCCGTTGCTGTCGGTGTAGACGCCCTCACCATCGGTGTCCCCGTAGCGGGTGTCGACGCCGAGCACGGTGCGGTCGTTGAAGACGTTGAAACACTCTGCCGTGAGGTCCCAGGTGGACCGTCCCACCGCCAGGGTCAGCCCGGCCTTGAGGTCGGTCCGGCTGTACATCGGCGTGCGGTAGGTGCCGTCGAGGGGGTCCTTGGCGTTGGTCCAGCCGCCGTCGTAGCTGTTGTAGTAGAGCTTGCGGTACGGGAAGCCGCTGCTCGCCTCCATCGACCAGCCCAGCAGGAAGCCGATGGCCGTGGTGTCGGAGACGCTGAGCGCCTTGGGGTCGCGGTAGGAGCCGGCGAGCTTGAGGTTGTGCGGCACGTCGTAGGGCTGCAGGCCGACGTCCACCTCGTTCTGGGTGTAGTTGTCCATCACCCCGCTGGCCAGGGCGGTGGTGTTGCCCTGGTAGAACCCGTAGGCGCGGCTCCAGGTGTAGTTGGCGATCATGCCCCAGTGGTCATCGAACTGGCGGTTGGCCTGGACCTCGATGGCCGTGTACTTGTTGAAGTTCTCGTCGGGGGTGCGCATCCGGTAGACCGCACTGCTTGCGCCGTTGCGCCCACCGATGACCGAGGTCCCGTCGTCGTTCCAGATGAGGTTGACCTCGTCGTCCTCCCACCGGTTGTTGGTCTCCTCGTAGACGAAGGTCAGGTCGAGGCCCCAACCATCCCCCAGGTCCCGGGAGATGCCGATGTCGAACTCGTCGGAGTGGGGGGTCACCAGGTCGTCGGCCAGCAGGAAGTAGCCGGCGGTGGAGGCGGCACCGGGGACCCATTCCTGGCGGTCCTCGTCCCAGGAGTAGCTGGTGTAGCCGGTGTCGGTGTCGGCCAGGGTGTCGGCGATGGCCAGGTAGCCCGGGTCGTAGAAGCGCCCGTAGTAGGCGTGGGCGTTGGTCTTGCCGTCGCCGGTCAGGTCGTAGGCGATGCCGAACCGGGGGGCGAAGTCCACCGTCGAGTAGATCTTGTGGGACTTGAACTCGGGGTCGAAGAACGGCCGGTTGTGGAGCGCGCTGTAGTCCATGCGGACGCCGGGCCGCAGCGTCAGCCGGGGCGTGGGCTGCCAGACGTCCTGGATGTAGGCGGCGAACAGCGTGCCGGCGACGTGCGACTCGTACTGGCTGTTGTAGATGTAGAGCTGGGAGGGCTCGTAACAGGAGGGGTCGTTGGGATCGCAGCCCTCACCGGGTTCGTAGTAGGCCAGCCCGGAGGTGTCGGGGTCGGCGCCCTGCTCCTCCTCGGTCTCCGGGCCGACCCCGGGGAAGGCCGAGTTGGCCTGCAGCAGCTCGAGGTTCACGCCAGCCTTGGCCTGGTGGTCGCCGAGGGCCTCGAAGAGCTGGGTGACGCTGCTGGAGATGGAGTGCCGGTTGCGGTAGCTCTCCGAGCCGTAGGGCTCGGGGCCGTAGGAGAAGCCGCTCTGGCTGAACCAGCCCGGCTCCTCGTAGCCGTAGTTGTTCGCCGGGTCGCACTCATCCCACTGCCCCCGCTTGCACCACAGCTCCTGGATGGGGACGGTGACGATCTGCGAGCGCTGGGTGAAGGCCTCGGTCTGGACGATGGTGTTGCCCGCCGGGGTCCAGGTGTGGCTGAGGCTGGCCATCCAGCCGCCCTGCCGCCACCACTCCTCGCCGCTGGGCAGGGTGTAGGGATCCTGGGTGGAGTTCTCGATGCTGGTCGGGTCGGCCTGGAAGTGGGCCGAGATCCGGTGGGCGTTGCTGGGCGACCAGGTCAGCTTGCCGAAGTAGTACTGGCTGTTCCAGTACCGGGGGGCCATGGGCTCGTCGCGCCCGATCTCCTCGGGGACCGTCTGTTCGTAGTCGCTGCGGTTCATCTGGAAGCTGGTGAAGAACCAGAGCCGATCCTTGATGATCGGGCCCCCGAAGTTGACCGCCGCCGACAGGTCGAAGTAGGTGATGTCGTCCTGGTTGCGTTCCTCGGGCAGCTTCTTGTAGATGCGGGTGGCTTCGCTGCTGTAGAGGAGCTGGACGTCGCCCTCGAACTCGTTGCCGCCGGAGCGGGTGACGACGTTGACCACGCCCCCGAGCGCCCGGCCGTGCTCGGCGTCCAGTCCGCCGGTCAGCACCTGCACTTCTTCGATCGCGTCGAAGTTCATGTTGTTGCTGAACGTGCCGGTCAGCGGGTCGGTCGAGTTGACGCCGTCGATGAAGTACTGGTTCTGGGTGTAGCTGCCGCCCCGCATGTTGGCGTTGCCCGATCCGTTGTCGACCACCCCCGGCGAGAAGTTGGTGGCCGACTGGTAGTCGCGCCCCGAGTTGGGGATGTCGCGGAGCATCTCCTTGGTGAGGACGAGCCCGGTGCGGGTGGTCGTCGTGTCGACGGTCGGCTTCTCGTCGACAACGACGATCTCCTCGCCGGCCTCCTGGAGGGTCAGCTCGATCTCGAGCTGGGACTCGCGACCGGCATAGACCCGCAGGGTGCTGACCGAGGTGCGGAAGCCCGGCTTGATGACCTCCACCCGGTAGTCGCCGACCGGCAGCGCCAGGAAGCGGAACTGGCCGTCGGCGTCCGTCTCGGTGGAGCGGCCCCCCTGCAGGTTGTCGCCGGTGATGTTGACCACGGCGCCCGGAATCCCGAGCCCGTCGGCGTCGACGACGGTGCCGCGGATCTGGCCGGTCAGGTCGGCGGCGCGGGCTTCGGTGCCGACGGTGGCCAGGGTGGCCACCACCCCGAAGCCGGGGGCCGCGAGGAGCACCGGTACGAGCAGCCGAGCCAGGGAGGCGGCGCGGGCTGAGGGCGAAGAATGAGTCTGCTTCAGCTTCTGCATGGAGGGACCTCTGGGCTCCAAAGAGCGCGTCGGGACCTACTCTGTGGTGACCCGATCCGCAACTGCGGGCGCGCGGGGGACGGCCGGCGGTGGCCGCCGGGGAGGGCGCGTTAGTGCCTGGGGCGCACGTCCTGGGAGGCTCGATGCGGATCACCACGTGGAACGTCAACTCGGTTCGCGCCCGGCTGCCGCGGCTGCTGGACTGGATCGATCGCAGCGACCCCGATGTCCTGTGTCTCCAGGAGCTGAAGTGCACCGACGAGCAGTTTCCGCGGGCGCCGTTCCTGGACCGCGGCTACCACGTCGAGGTCTTCGGGCAGAAGGCGTGGAACGGTGTGGCCATCGTCTCGCGGGAGCGCCCCGACGAGGTGCTGCGCGGCCTGCCCGTCCCGGAGGACCCCGAGGCTCGCGGCATCAGCGTCGTCGTCGACGACGTCCGGATCGTGGACCTCTACGTCATCAACGGCCGGGAGGTGGGCCACGCCCAGTACGAGCGCAAGCTGGCCTGGCTCGACGCCCTGCGGGGCTGGCTGGACGAGCACTGCAGCCCCGACGAGCTGCTCTGCGTCTGCGGTGACTTCAACATCGCCCCCCAGGACATCGACACCTGGGATCCCGACGCCTGGCGGGAGCGGATCCTGTGCTCGACGCCGGAGCGCCAGCGGTTCCAGGCGCTGCTGGACTGGGGGCTTGTCGACAGCTTCCGCCAGTTCGACGACCGTCCGGGCTGGTACACCTGGTGGGACATGCGCACCCGGGGCTTCGAGCGGGGGCAGGGCCTGCGCATCGACCACCTGCTGATCACCGAGGGCCTCCTCGATGCAGCGCTGGACTGCGAGATCGACGTCGACGAGCGGGGGCGCGAGCACCCCGATGCCCGGCCCAGCGATCACGCGCCGGTGACCCTCACCCTGGAGGATTGATGGCCTGGCGCGGCATCGGTCCGGCCCTGGCCGCGGTGGGGGAGG